>CAXTOE010000268.1:0-4519 GCA_964245685.1 uncultured Acetobacteraceae bacterium
CCGCGGAGGCGGTCGAGCCCCGCGAACCCGCCCGGGAGATCGGCGGCCCGAAGGAGCGCGATCCGACGCGCTACGGCGACTGGACCGTCAAGGGCCGCTGCATCGATTTCTGAGGCACGCGCGCCTCAGATCGGGCCGCCGGCCTCCTGCTGCCAGCCGGACCGCACCGTCTGACGCTGCCGCGGCGGCTTCGGTTGGGTGGAGACCAAATATAGCCCGACCACGAACACCAGGTTGGCGAGCGCGTTGAACTGCATCGCCATGCGGAACGGCGGATGCGACGTCCCGGCCTGGAACAGGCTGTAGAGCAGGAATGGCACCGAGAGCGGTCGGAAGCCCTGCAGCATGAAGCGGAGCGGGTTGGCGTGACCCGGCCGCACCAGCGGACGCATCCGATTGATCGACAGGTAGAAGGCAAAGCCGAGCGCCCAGGTCAGGCCGTTCCAGAGTGCGGACTCCACGCTCAGGTCGCCGGCCATGAAGATGGCGATGACGGCGGCGGCATCGAGCACGATCGCGCCGAGCTGCATGCTCATGCCGATGTCGAACGCGCTCGGCTTCTCGCCGAGCCGGTCCGCCAGCGGCTGGAACACCCGCTCGAGCAGCCAGCTATCCGCCCGGTTGACGGCGTCGGCGACGTTCATGACCGCCCTGTCGCGCGCGGCGCGTCCGCCGTCAAGCGGCGGCGCGGCGCATGACGTCGCGGATCCTGCGCTGGCTGATCCGGCACCAGGTCGCGGCGTCCCTGCTGCTGCTGCTCGCCTGGACCGAGGAGACGGCGTGGCGGCTGCGCGGCGATGCCTCCTACGACCTGCTCAACTACCACCTGTACGGTCCCTTCGCGCTGCTGCACGGCAAGTGGGGACGCGACCTGGCGGCGGCGCAGAGCCAGGGCTTCCTGCCGCCCACCATCGACATTCCCTACTACCTGCTCGCCCGCCATGTCGGCCAGGTCCATCAGCTCAACCTGCTGCTGGCGCTGCCCGCGGCCCTGGCCCTGGCGCTCTGCTTCCTCGTCACGCTTCGCCTGATCGACGCGCGCGGCGTGACCGACCGTCTGGTGGCGCTGGCCGCGGTCGCGATCTCCGCGACCGGGGCCGCGACCCACTCGGTGCTGGCCACCTCGATGAGTGACATGGTGCCCTGCGCACTGATGCTCGGCGCCATGCTGCTGCTGCTGCGACACGCCGCGGCGGCGCTCGATGGCAGCCTGCCGCGCGGCGTCCGGGAGGCGCTCGTGCACCTGCTGCCGGGCCTGCTGGTCGGCGTCGCCCTCGGGCTGAAGCTCACCTTCTCCAACGTGGCGATCGGGCTCGCGGCGGCGGTGCTGGCGCGCGCGGACCTGTATCCGCTGCTGCGGCTGCGCATGGCCTTCCTGTTCTGCCTCGGCGCAGGCATCGCCACCCTCCTGGTCGGCGGCTGGTGGTGGTGGCGGCTCTGGCAGTTCTCCGGCAACCCGTTGTTCCCTCTCTACAACAACGTGTTCCGCTCGCCGCTGGCCTGGCCCGGCGACTTCGTCGATCGACGCTTCCTGCCGCACGACGCGCTGCACGGGCTGCTCTACCCGCTGCTGTGGGCGGTGCGGCGCGCGCCGCTGATCACCGAGCTGGATCAGCCGATGCGCGACCCGCGTATCGCCCTCGCCCTGCTGGCGGCGAGCCTGCTCCTGCTGCGCAGCCTGCGTCGCACGGCCGCCGGGCGCGGCGCCGCACGCTTCGCCGCCGTGTTCTTCCTGGTGTCGTTCGTGCTGTGGGAGGTGCAGTTCTCCATCTTCCGCTACCTCTCGGTGCTGGAGCTGCTGAGTGCCACCATGCTGGCGATGCTGGCGTTCGAGCTCGCACCGTCCGGGCCGGCGCGACGCGCGGTGTTCGGGGCCGCGTTGCTGCTGCTGGTGGCACTACGCCTGACCACCATCTACCCGAACTGGGGTCGGCTGCCGGAGCCGGGCGGCCGGCCGCTCAGCGTGCGGATCCCCCGACTGCCGGACGATGCGCTGGTGCTGCTGCTCGATCCCGCGCCGCTTGCCTACCTCGCGGTGTTCGAGCCGGACCGCGTGCGCTTCCTCGGCGTCAACAACAACCTGACCCAGCCCTGGCAGGGCGGCATGATGCAGGACCGCATCCGCGCCGCGATCGCCGCACAGCGGGTGCATCTCTACGGCGTGGAGGCGCCCTACTTCGACCAGACGACCGAGGGTGCCGATCGGGCGCTCGCCGCCTACGGCCTGCATCGTGCGGGATGCCGGGCGGTGACGGGCAACATCATCGCCGTGCCGACCAGGCTCTGTGCGCTCGTGCGCGGACAGGCTGCCGGGAGAGGAAGCCAAGGGCTTCGCCCTTGACCCGCTGGGGCCGGCGGCCCCAGACCCCGGTTCAGAGTGAGGGCGATGGTGCGATGAAAAAGGGCGACGCCATCGCTGGCGCCGCCCTCGTCAGTCTTCGTCGGTCGTGCCGAAGGTCACTCGGTGGTCTGGTTGCGCCGGCGGATCGCCGCACCCAGGATGTCACCGAGCGAGGCGCCGCTGTCGGACGAGCCGTACTCGTTGATCGCCGCCTTGTCCTCCTCGACCTCGCGTCCCTTGATGGTGAGCGAGAGCTTGCGTGCCGCACGGTCCACCGAGATCACCTTGGCGTCGACGCGCTCGCCGACGGCGAAGCGCTCCGGACGCTGGTCGGCCTTGTCGCGGGCGAGCTCGGCGCGGCGGATGAAGCCGCTCAGCACGTCGTCGACCTTCACCTCGATGCCGTTGGCCTGCACCGCGGTGACGATGCAGGTCACCACGGCACCCTTGTTGACGCGCGATAGCGTGTCGGCGGCGGGGTCGTCCTGCAGCTGCTTGATGCCGAGCGAGATGCGCTCCTTCTCGATGTCGACGTCCAGCACCTTGGCGCGGACCACCTGGCCCTTCTCGTAGTGCGCCATCGCCGCCTCGCCGGTCTCGTCCCAGGACAGGTCGGACATGTGCACCATGCCGTCGATGTCGGCCGAGATGCCGACGAACAGGCCGAACTCGGTGATGTTGCGGATCTCGCCCTCGACCGTCGAGCCGACCTTGTGCTCCTCGGCGAACAGCTCCCAGGGGTTGCGCTGCACCTGCTTGAGGCCGAGCGAGATGCGCCGCTTCGAGCTGTCCACGTCGAGCACCATGACGTCGACCTCCTGCGAGGTGGCGACGATCTTGCCCGGATGGACGTTCTTCTTGGTCCAGGACATCTCCGAGACGTGCACCAGCCCCTCAACCCCGGCCTCGAGCTCGACGAAGGCGCCGTAGTCGGTGATGTTGGTGACGCGGCCGCTGTAGCGCGCACCGGGCGGGTACTTGATCGCCACCCCTTCCCAGGGATCGGCCTCGAGCTGCTTCATGCCCAGGCTGATGCGCTGCGTCTCGGAGTTGAAGCGGATCACCTGCACCCGCACCGCCTGGCCGATCTGCAGCGCCTCGGAGGGATGGTTGATCCGCTTCCAGGCGATGTCGGTCACGTGCAGCAGGCCGTCGACGCCGCCGAGATCGACGAAGGCGCCGTAGTCGGTGATGTTCTTGACCACGCCGTCGAGGATCATGCCCTCCTTGAGGCCCTGGATCAGCTCGGAGCGCTGCTCGGCGCGCGTCTCCTCCAGCACCGCGCGGCGCGAGACCACGATGTTGCCGCGGGCACGGTCCATCTTGAGGATCTGAAACGGCTGCGGCGTACCCATCAGCGGGCCGACGTCGCGTACCGGACGGATATCGACCTGGCTGCCGGGGAGGAACGCCATCGCGCCGCCGAGATCGACGGTGAAGCCGCCCTTGACCCGGCCGTAGATGGTGCCGTTGACGCGCTGGTTGCCCTCGAACGCCTTCTCCAGGTTGGTCCAGGCCTCCTCGCGTCGCGCCTTCTCGCGCGACAGCACGATGGAGCCGTCGCGGTCCTCGTAGCGCTCGACATAGAGCTCGATGACGTCGCCGGGCTTCACCTCCAGCGGCGCGCCGGGGATGCCGAATTCCTTGAGGGCGACGCGGCCCTCGCTCTTCAGGCCGACATCGACGATGGCGAACTCGTCGGTCAGTCGTACGACGCGGCCGGTGACGACGGAACCGTCGAAGCCGGTATCGCGGCCGAGGGTCTCGTCGAGCAGGGTCGCAAAATCCTCGCCGGCGAAATGGTCGTCGGCGGTGCGTGCTAGGGCGGCTGATGCCATGTGGTCGCTATGTTCCCATGTCCGCGCCGGGCGGGTTGCCCGGTGGACGGTCCTGCGCCCTGCCGGATGTGGCTGCGGCAGCGCGGCTTGCTCTCGCGGCCGCACCGGACACCTGTCCGGAGCCTGCGAGGCCTGTTCGCGCGCGAGGAACACCCGGCACACGTTTTTGTCAAGTTTCGACCCGCCCGGGTCGGCGATCAGGCGGTGGCCGTCGGGCCCTGGCCGCGGATGACCCCGCTCGCGCGCACGATGCGCAGCGCCTCGGCCAGCACCGCCTGCGCGTCGAGCCGGTCGGTGTCGATCAGCACCGCGTCCGGCGCCGGCCGCAGCGGTGCCGCGG
>CAXTOE010000269.1:0-4494 GCA_964245685.1 uncultured Acetobacteraceae bacterium
CGGACTGGCGGCGAGCGAGCTGACCCTGGCCGGCGGCACCGGCCGCGGCTCGCGGCTGCTGGCGGCGCAGGAAGCCGACATCGGCGAATGGCTGCCCAACGACCTGCTGCTCAAGCTCGATCGCTGCCTGATGGCGCACGGCATCGAGGGTCGCACGCCGCTGCTCGATCCGGCGGTCGCGGCAGCCTCGTTCCGTCTGCCGGACGAGCTGAAGGTACGCGGCGGCACCGGCAAGTGGCTGCTGCGGCGCTGGCTGGAGACGCGCATGCCGCAGGCGCGGCCGTTCGCGCCGAAGCAGGGCTTCACCGTGCCGGTGGGGGCCTGGATCGCGCGTGCCGGCGACCGGCTGGCGCCGCTGGTGGCGCGACAGGAGGGGGTGGCGGAGGTCGCGTCCGCCGATGCGGTGGCGCGGCTGTTCCGCAACGCCGGCGGACGTCGCGAGCAGCACGCCGCCTGGACGCTGCTGTTCTACGCGCTCTGGCACCGCACCCACGTGCTGGGGCGAGCACCTTCGGGCGACGTGTTCGAGACCCTGTCGAGCTGAACCCCTCGGAGACGGCTTGCGCAGCCGGGCGCGGTCTGGGATCCAGACCGCATGGTCGGGGGCGGGCCCCGGCCCTCCGACGTGCCGGGAGCGAGCATGCGTTACGACCTCATCATCCGTGGCGGCACCTGCGTGCTGCCCTGGGGCGAGCTCGAGACCGACATCGGCGTCCTCGACGGGCGGATCGCCAGCCTGTCGGTGTCGGCGAGGGACGAGGCGCCCGAGCGCATCGACGCGCGCGGCCTGCACGTGCTGCCGGGGCTGATCGATCCGCACGTGCATCTGCGCGACCCCGGCGACGCCGCGGTGGAGAGCATCCCGACCGGCACCCGCGCGGCCCTGCTCGGCGGCATCGCGACCGTGTTCGACATGCCCAACACCAGCCCGCCGATCACGGACGCCGGCTCGATCACCTGGAAGCAGGGCTACGCGGCACGCGAGAGCTGGACCGACTTCGCGCTCTATGTCGGCGCCACGCGGGACAATACGGAGGCGCTCGGGGAGTACGAGCGGCTGGACGGGGTGTGCGCGGTCAAGCTGTTCGCGGGCTCCTCGACCGGCGCGCTGATGATCGAGGACGACGAGGGGATCGAGCGGGTGATGCGGCACGGGCGTCGCCGGATCGCCTTCCACAGCGAGGACGAGTACCGGCTGCAGGCGCGTCGGGGCCTGTTCCCGCGCGGCGCCTCGTACGACCATCACCGTCTCTGGCGCGACGAGGAGTGCGCCTTCCTCGGCACCCGGCGGATCATCGCGCTGGCGCGGCGCACCGGGCGGCCCGCGCACATCCTGCACGTCTCGACCGCGGAGGAGCTGGAGTATCTCGCCGCATGTCGCGACGTCGCCACCGTGGAGGTGCTGGTCAACCACCTGACCCAGGTGGCGCCGGAGTGCTACGAGCGCCTCGGCGCACTCGCGGTGATGAACCCGCCGATACGCGACCGGCGGCACTACGAGGCGAGCTGGCAGGCGGTGCGCGACGGTGTGGTCGACACGCTCGGCTCCGACCACGCGCCGCACGCGCTGGAGGCCAAGGCACGGCCGTGGCCGGATTGCCCGGCCGGTCTGACCGGCGTGCAGACGATCCTGCCGGTGATGCTGGACCACGTCCATGCCGGCCGGCTGTCGCTCGGCCGGCTCGTCGACCTGATGGCGGCAGGGCCGGCGCGTGTCTACGGGCTGCTCGG
Source organism: uncultured Acetobacteraceae bacterium (assembly GCA_964245685.1). Classification (GTDB taxonomy): domain Bacteria; phylum Pseudomonadota; class Alphaproteobacteria; order Acetobacterales; family Acetobacteraceae; genus Lichenicoccus. Next base: position 1,732 of record CAXTOE010000269.1, read on the forward strand.
CAAGGGGCGCCTCGCCGCCGGCTACGACGCCGACTTCACCCTGGTGGACCTGCAGGCGCGACGGCGCATACGCAACGACTGGATCGCGACCCCCGCCGGCTGGACGCCGTTCGACGGCATGCACGTGACCGGCTGGCCGGTCGCGGTGATCCTGCGCGGCAGGCCGGTGATGCGCGACGACACGGTGCTGGGCGTGCCGCTCGGCCGCCTGGCGCGCTTCGCCGGCTGATCGGCGATGCAGGCCGGAGATCAGGCCAGGGAGAGCTGCGTCGTCGCGAGTGCGGTCTGGATCAGCTTGGTCACGCTGGCGATGCGGTACGGCTTCTGCAGGAACACCGCGCCCTTGGGCAGCTGCTCGGTGATGGTCTCGTCGCTGTAGCCTGAGGCATACACCACGGGGATGCCCGGGCGCATGCGGCGCGCCTCCTCGGCCAGGGCCACGCCGTTGATGCCCGGCATCACGATGTCGGTGAAGATCAGCGAGATACGCGGGTTCGCCTTCAGCGCCGCCAGGGCGTGGGTCGCGTCCGGCGCGCTGATCACCTCGTAGCCGCTGTCGCCGAGGCTAGAGGCGACGATCTCCAGCAGCTCCGGCTCGTCCTCGACCACCAGCAGCGTCTCCAGGCTCTGCCGCGGGTTCGCCTGCGCCGCGCCGTCCACCAGGCTCAGCGGCAGCACGCTCTGCACCGCCACCGCCCGCGGCAGCAGCATCTCGACCACCGTACCACGGCCGGGTCGGCTGTCGATGCGCATGGCGCCGCCGGATTGTCGGACGAAGCCGTAGGTCTGCGACAGGCCCAGCCCGGTGCCCTTGCCGACCGGCTTGGTGGTGAAGAACGGCTCCAGCGCGCGACGCCGCACCTCGTCGGACATGCCGCAGCCGTCGTCGATCACGCTGATGCAGACATAGTCGCCGGCGGCGACGGCGTCCTCGCTGTTGGCGTCGAGCCAGACCGTGTCGATGCCGTTCAGGCTGGTGTTGGCGATGCGTATGCGTATCTGGCCCTGCTGCGAGATCGCGTGGGTGGCGTTGATGACCAGGTTGAGCAGGGCGGCCTCGAGCTGGTTCTGGTCGGCGAGGCACGACCAGCGCTTCTCGTGTGCGGTCTCCTCGGGCAGTTCGATATGCAGCGAGATCTGCTCGCCGACGGTGCGCGACAGCAGGCTGCTCATGCCCTCGATGACGCGTCGCGGTTCCAGCGGCTTCGGGTCGAGCCGCTGGCGACGCGAGAAGGCGAGCAGCTGCGCGGTCAGCTTCTCGGCCCGGCTGGAGGCGCGGCCGGCGGCCTCGACCAGCTTCAGGGCGGCGCCGTTGTTGCCCAGCCTCGGCCTGAGCATCTCCAGGTTGCCGTCGATCACGGTGAGCATGTTGTTGAAGTCGTGCGCGATGCCGCCGGTGAGCTTGCCGATCGCCTCCATCTTCTGCGACTGCAGCAGCCGCTCCTCGCTGGCACGCAGCGCGCGCTCGGCCTGCTTGCGCCCGGTGACGTCGGTCAGCACGCCGAGGATGTGCAGCGGGCGGCCCAGCGAGTCGCGCTCCAGCCGTGCCGACAGCATGACGTCGATCAGCGCGCCGTCCTTCTTGCGGAACACGTACTCCGCCTCGCGCAGCTCGCCGTCGCCGAGCAGCACCGACAGGCTCTGCGCCAGGTGGGAAGCGGTCTCCAGCGGGCAGAACTCGTCGAGCGGACGGCCGATCACGTCGTCGCGCGAGTAGCCGAGCAGGTCGCACCAGTAGTCGCTGATCCCGTTCAGCCGGCCCTCGACGTCGAGCGTGTGCAGCGGCACCGGCGTGCGATTGTAGATGCCGCGGTAGCGCGCCTCGCTCTGCTGCAGCAGGCGCGCGCCGCGGTCGCTCTCGGCGATGCGCAGCGAGAGCTGCCGGTTGACCTGCTGCAGCTCCGTCGACGACGGCATCGCCAGCGCCCTGGGGATCGAGGGCCAGACGGTGACGGCGGCGGCGAGGCAGAGCACCGCCGCGATCGCCTTGGCGATGCCTTCCAGCCAGTAGGCCGGCACCCACAGGGTCAGTACCGCCAGCCAGTGCACGGCGCCGCAGGCGAGCATGGCGGCGGTGAACAGCTGGATCGGGCGACGGAACGCGATGTCGCGGCGTCGATGGACGAACCAGCCGACGGCGAGCGGGATGGAGCAGTACGATGCGGCGACGATCGCGTCGGAGCCGGCATGCAGCGTGATCAGGGCGGGCTGCCAGACCAGGCAGAAGCCGCGCGGCGCCAGTCCGGTCGGGTTCAAGAGGTCAGCCAGGAGCTTCAAGGCAACGTCGTCCCGAGCCTGTTACGCACGATCGGTCAGGCGGATCGAAGCATAACGTGTTTAAACCTGGGCAGAAACGAAAAATTCCCCCTCGCGTATAGTGCGACGGGTCGCAAAATTAGCACGTCTCGTCTGTCGAACTTCCCGCGTTACGAGGCTTCGGGTGCGCTCTGTTCGCCGCCCCAGCCATGCGCGCTGAGCTGTGCGATCAGGCCGGCGCCGAGCGTGACCAGCCGCTCGACCAGCAGCGCGCCGGTCGCGGCGGATGACAGCGCCGCCTCCGCGGTGACGGCGCTGTCGCCCACTTCCAGCGGCAGCCCGATCTCGACCCCCTCGAAGGTCGCGGTGCCGAAGCTGTCCGCCGAGAGCCCGAACAGCTCGCGCGGCGGCGCCGGCGCGGCGGGCACGCGCTCGGGACGGATCAGCTGCGGGAACAGGTGCATCGCCACGCTGGCCAGCGGATCCGCGCCATGCCCGCCGCGCCGG
>CAXTOE010000270.1:0-4453 GCA_964245685.1 uncultured Acetobacteraceae bacterium
GCGTCAAGGGACGCCCCAAGCTGGGCGAGCACCGCTCGGTCGGGAAAGCCGCCGACGCTGCCGGTGCACGGGTCATGATCATGTCTGTCCTCTGTTCCTGTATCGTTTCGTCCGATCCGCCCCGAGGCGCGCTTCGGCGAGCGCGTCGAGGCTGTGGTCCAGCTCGGATAATAGGCATGAGCGGCGCCTCAGGTTCCCGCGGCGGCGGGCTGACCCGCCGGAAAGCACGCGAGGCTGAGCCGACGGCGATGCATGGCGCCAGTGCGACGGGGTATGCTGCGCTTGCCATTCCGCGGGGCCGCTCTATCAGTCTGTAGTCAGCGGACCCCGACAGACCGACGCCGCTACGGTGCGATGAGTTGGCATAATAAACCTTATACGACATGAGGATCCGGATGACGGCCGACGTGCAGACGCTTCGCCTTCTCGGCATCATGGCCGCCCTGCGCCATGCCGAGACCGGTTGTCCCTGGGATCGTGAGCAGGATTTCGACAGCATCGCGCCATACACCATCGAGGAAGCCTACGAAGTGGCCGACGCGATCCAGCGTCATGACTTCGCTGCCCTACCGGACGAGCTTGGCGACCTGCTGCTCCAGGTGGTCTACCACGCGAGGCTCGCCGAGGAGGCCGGACTGTTCAGCTTCGCCGACGTCGCCCGCCTGATCTGCGACAAGATGATACGCCGGCATCCGCACGTATTCGGCGACGCGGTGCTCAGCGACCGCAGCTGGGAGGACGGCAAGGAGAGCGAGCGCCGGCAACGCGCCGAGTCCGGGGCCCTGGCCGGTATCCCGGTCGGGTTGCCGGCGCTTACCCGGGCGGTCAAGCTGAGCGCGCGCGCGGCGCGTGTCGGCTTCGACTGGCCCGACGTCGAAGAGGCTTTCGACAAGATTGAGGAGGAGATCGCCGAGCTGCGTCACGAGCTGCCGGTCGCCGATCCGGCGCGGCTCGCCGACGAGCTGGGCGACGTGCTGTTCACGGTGGCCAACGTGGCCAGGAAGCTCGGCCTGGATGCGGAAGCCTGCCTGCGCCAGGCGAACGCCAAGTTCGTGCGCCGCTTCGAGGCGATGGAGGGCCGCATCGAGCAGGACGGATCGTCGCTGCCGGAGAGCAGCCTGGAGCGCATGGAGGCGGTCTGGCAGCAGATCAAACGAGACGACGGGAGGGCCTAGAACTCCATCAGCAGCCGTCGCAGCGCCCCCCAGCTCTCCGGGTCGGGCGCGTAGAGCAAACCGCCGTCCAGATCCGCCGACCGGTACGGCGAGCCGTCGAAGTGGGCGCCGTAGCCGCCCGCCTCACGGTACAGCAGCCAGCCGGGCAGATGGTCCCAGGGCATCAGCCTGTTGAAGATCAGGAAGTGGCAGTGGCCGGCAGCCAGCACGCGGTACTCGTGGGCGGCGCAGCGAAAATCCCAGCTCGCCGCTACCCGCGGCAGGTTGAGCGCGACCCGCTCGCGCAGCGGTGCCGGCAGATAGCGCCAGGACGCGTTGCCGGTCATCCGGGAGGGATCGACCGGTGCCGCCGCCCTCAGCGTCTGGCGAGAGCCGTCCGCTGCCTCGCTCCAGGCCCCCTGCCCCAGCACCGCGACCGACGTGTCGTCGCTGATCGGGTCATGGATGACCGACGCCATCACCTCGCCGCCGCAGATCACCGCCGCCATTACGCCGAACAGCGGCACCCCGGCCGCGTAGTTCGAGGTGCCGTCGATCGGATCGACCACGATCGCGAAATCGGCGTCCGAGAGCCGCTCCAGCAGGCTCGGATCGGCAGCGGCAGCCTCCTCGCCTACCACGAGGGCGTCGGGAAACAGCCGCAACAAGCCCTGGGTGATCAGGGCCTCGGCCGCCTCGTCGGCCTCCGTCACCCGGTCGAACGGCCCCGACTTGGTGCGCACGGCGGCGGGATCCAGCTTGCGGAAGCGCGGCAGGATCTCCGCCCTGGCGGCGGCACGGAGGACCTGCGTGAGTTCCGCCGCGTCCCTGACCGAGAACATACTCACGACCTCGCTCCCCCACGCGGATGCAGTCTCATGCTAGCAACGCCGAACCGGCCGATCAGCTTTCCATTCCTCCATTTTCCGCCGTCGCGGCGGGGATGTGCTGGCTCTCGAAGCGCGCCCGGTCGGCCGGCAGCAGCCGCACCGTGACCGCGACGCTCTCCTCCCCGTCGACGCGTTCCACCACCTCGCCGTGGGCGTACAGCCACGCGAGCGCCGCCCCGTCCCTGACCGGCACCGAGTAGGCCGACCGACTCATCGCCGCGACCAGCCGTCGGTCGATCTCGGCGCTGACATGGTCGAGCCCGTCGCCGGTGATCGCCGAGATCGCCACCGCGCCGGCGCGGTGCGGCACCTGATCGGCGCCGCCGAGCAGGTCGGCCTTGTTCAGCACCTCGATCACCTGGTCCTGCCAATCCGCCGCGAGGGTGCCGTCCCGCGCCAGCCCGTCCAGCACGGTGACGACATCCTGTCGCTGCGCGGCGCTGTCCGGATGGGCGATGTCGCGCACGTGCAGGATGATGTCCGCCTCCGACACCTCTTCCAACGTCGCGCGGAAGGCCGCGACCAGCTCGGTCGGCAGCTCGCTGATGAAGCCGACCGTGTCGGACAGGATCACCCGTCGGCCGGACGGCAGGCGCAGGCCGCGCATGGTCGGATCCAGGGTCGCGAACAGCTGGTCCTGCGCATGCACCGAGGCGCCGGTGAGCGCGTTGAACAGCGTGGACTTGCCAGCGTTGGTGTAGCCGACCAAGGCGATCACGGCGAACGGCACCCGTCCGCGCGCCTGTCGATGCAGGCCGCGCGTACGCCGCACCTGCTTCAGGTCGCGCTTGAGACGCATGATGCGCTCGCCGATGAGCCGACGGTCCGCCTCGATCTGGGTCTCGCCCGGGCCGCCCAGGAAGCCGAAGCCGCCTCGCTGCCGCTCAAGATGGGTCCAGGACCGCACCAGGCGACTGCGCTGGTATTCCAGATGCGCGAGCTCGACCTGCAGGGCGCCCTCGCGGGTGACCGCGCGCTCGCCGAAGATGTCGAGGATCAGTCCGGTGCGGTCGATCACCTTGCAGTCCAGGGCGCGCTCCAGGTTGCGCTGCTGCACCGGGCTCAGCCGGGAGTCGATGATCGCGACCGCCACCTGGTCGGCACGCAGCGCGTCGTGCAGCGCATGGACCTGCCCGCTGCCGAGCAGTGTTGAGGGACGACGGCTGCGCAACGGCAAGACTACCCGACGTACCACGACCAGGCCGATCGAGGCCGCGAGGCCGACCGCCTCCTCGAGCCGCGCCTCCGCCGCACGGGTCTCGTCGTGTCGGTCGGGCCGCTCCCACGGCAGGATGACGGCGGCGAGCGTCGGCCGGGCGCTGGTCTCAGAAGGAGCCACCTGCCGGCGCCACCTCCTTGACGGCAGTGCCTGCCGGTGGGCTCGCGGTCGCCTCGACCTTGCTCTGGTCGAACAGGGCGATCGGCGCGGACGGCATCACGGTGCTGATGGCGTGCTTGTAGACGAGCTGGGTGTGACCGTCGCGACGCAATAATACCGAGAAATTATCGAACCAAGTAATGATGCCCTGCAGCTTGACGCCGTTGACCAGGAAGATCGTCACCGGCGTCTTGGAACGACGAACATGGTTCAGGAACACGTCCTGCACGTTCTGGGATGGGTCTTTTGCCACGAACAGACCTTTGTCTTCTTGTTGTTGAGCTCGATGTTGCGGAGCGGCAGGCTCGGCGGCCGCCTTGAGGCATCGAGACTAGCAGCCGCACCGGACAGGGGCAAAAGCCGCGCCAGCGCCGGCGGTCGCTTTGCCGCCCGGAACAGCTCGGGCGCCGGAACGATGCGCGGCTTCGGCCCGTGCGCTGCGGCTCGAGGAGCGCGGGGCTCCCGGAGCCTGGTCAGGCCGAGGGCGCGTCAGCCGGTACGATCTTCCGAATTGACCCCGAGTTGCTTGAGCTTGCGGTGCAGCGCGCTTCGCTCCATGCCGACGAACCCGGCGGTCCGGCTGATATTGCCGCCGAAGCGGAGCAGCTGCGCCTGCAGATACTGCGTCTCGAACAGGTCCCGTGCCTCGCGAAGCGGCAGTCCCATGACGTCGGCCGCCGGATCGAACTTCAGCAGGACGGGTGCGCCCTGCCCGATCGACGGCGGCAGCATCTCGGCACGGATCGGCTCGGCGCTGTTGCCCGGCACCATGATCAGCAGCCAGTCCATGGTGTTGCGCAACTCGCGGGCGTTGCCTGGCCAGTCGTAGCTCTGCAGCGCGGCCATCGCGTCCGCCGACAGCTCGCGCTTCGGCAGTCCGGCGTTCTCCGCCGAGCGCCCGAGGAACATGCGGGCGAGCTCCGGTATGTCGTCGCGACGCTCGCGCAGGCTCGGCACGCGCAGCGGCACCACCGCCAGCCGGTAGTACAGATCCTCGCGGAAGCGTCCCGCGGCGATCTCCGCCTGCAGGT
>CAXTOE010000271.1:0-2069 GCA_964245685.1 uncultured Acetobacteraceae bacterium
GCGCTGATCGGCGCGCCGGGGGACTACCTGCGCCAGCCGGAGTTCTCCGCCGGCGCCTGGCGCGGCATCGCGGTGGCGCTCGGGGGGATCGACCGGCTGGTGTCGCTGCTGTGCCGCCAGCTGCGCGAGCGCGGACGGGATCGCGATCCGCATCAGCTCGCCCGCATCGGCGAGGCGCTGATCGCGCGCGACTCCGCCGGCATGTGGGCGGCCCGTGCCGCCGCCGCTGCCGAGGCCGGGACGCGCGATCCGGGGCAGGTGGTGGCCGTGGTCGGCCTCGCGCGCCTCGCCGCCGAGCGGGCCGGGCTCGACGTGATCCGGCTGGTGCAGCGCGGCCTCGGCCTGGCCGGCTTCCTGCGCGACAACCCGGTCGAGCGGGTGATGCGCGACCTCGCCACCTACCTGCGCCAGCCGGCGCCCGACGAGACCCTGACCGAGGCCGCCGCCTGGTTCGCGGCCGTAGAGCAGGGCTCGGACGGATGACCCTGCAGGAGCAACTGCTGGCGCTGCCGCTGCGCGCCGACGACCCGCTGCTGAGCGCCGGCAGGGCGCTGATCCTGGCGCCGCACGCCGACGACGAGAGCCTCGGCTGCGGCGGCCTGATCGCCGAGCTGTGCGACCGCGGCCGGCCGCCGGCGGTGCTGGTGGTCACCGACGGCACCGGCTCGCATCCGCGCTCGCGGCTCTGGCCCGAGGCGCGGCTGCGCGCGCGGCGCGAGGACGAGGCGCTGCAGGCGACCGCCGCACTCGGACTGCCGGCGTCGGAGGTCGGCTTCCTGCGCCTGCGCGACACCGCGGCACCGCACGACGGCCCCGCCTTCGAGCGGGCCTGCGCGGCCATCGAGGCAGAGTGCCATCGCCGCGGCTGCGACACCCTGCTCGCCCCCTGGATGCTCGACCCGCACTGCGACCACGAGGCGGTGCAGAAGATGGCGCGCACGGTCGCGCGCGCGCGGCGCATCCGGCTGCTCTCCTACCCGGTGTGGGGATGGCTGATCGAGCCCCACGCCGGGGTCGAGCCGGACCAGCCGATACGCGGCTTCCGCCTGGCGGTGGAGCGCCATCTCGACCGCAAGCGTCGGGCGATCCGGCTGCACGCCTCGCAATATGCCGGGCTGATCACCGACGATCCGGACGGGTTCGCGCTGCCGCAGGCGCTGCTGTCGGTGTTCGAGCAGCCGTTCGAGACCTTCCTGGAGACCGCCCCGTGAGGCACGCGTGAGCCCGCCGGACGAGAAGCCGCGGAGCTGGAAGCCCGAGGTGTTCGAGCGGCTCTACGCCGACCACCCCGATCCGTGGCGCTTCGAGAGCAGCGCCTACGAGCAGGCCAAGTACGCCGACACGCTGTCGCAGCTCGAGGGCCGGCACTTCCGCAGCGCGCTCGAGCTCGGCTGCTCGATCGGGGTGCTGAGCCTGATGCTGGCCGCGCGTTGCGACCGGCTGGTCGGCCTCGATCTCGCCGAGGCGGCACTCGTCCAGGCCCGCCAGCGTTGCGCGGGGCTCGACCACGTGGTGCTGCGCCGCGCGGTGCTGCCCGACGACTGGACCGACCCCGCCCAGCACGGCGCCTTCGACCTCGTGCTGGTCTCCGAGATGCTCTACTTCCTGGTGCCCGACGACATCGACCGGCTGGCCCGGCGCTGCCTTGCCGCGTCGCTGCCCGACTGCACGATGCTGCTGGTGAACTGGACCGGACCCACCGACACGCCGACCATCGGCGAAGAGGCGGCGGACCGGTTCGTCGCCGCCGCGGTTGCCGAGGGCGGGTTCAGGCCGGACGCACCTCTGCGGCGGCAGGGCTACCGGCTGGATCGGCTGCGTCGCCCGGCATCTCGTTCCTGAGCCCGGCCAGGATGCGACGGGCTTCCGCTACGTGGCGGTCCAGCGCGTGGCGGAGCACCGGCACCCGCACCAGCGCCGGACTCTCGGCCTCGATCCGGTTCCAGGCTGCGCCGAAGAAGCGGTGGCGGAGCCAGGCGCGCACCGTGTCCGCCGGCAGCGACGCCTCGCCGGCCAGCAGCGCCGCCACGATGCCGGGCGCCGTTTGTCCGTCCACCCGCGCGCTGTAG
>CAXTOE010000271.1:2079-4445 GCA_964245685.1 uncultured Acetobacteraceae bacterium
GTCCGACGAGGTTCGCGCGATGCGCGACATTACCCCGCGCGAGGGGGCGCTCCTCGCGCCGCTCGCCGCGGTGGTGTTGTGGATGGGCGTTTATCCCGAGAGCTTCCTGGCGCCGATGCGGAAGGATGTCGGCGTGTTGCTCGCCCGCATCGACCGCGCGCAGCGCGCGCAGGAAGCCGCGATCCTCCCCGGTCGGCAGCGGGGTCATGCCGCCGGCGCGGTGGTAGGCGTCGACGGTGACCGCGATGCTGGCGCCGGAATGCTCGGTGTGGCGCGGCAGCGGGTCCCAGCGGTCGGGATCGGCCAGCGCGTGGATCTCGTCGAGCATGGTGCCGTAGGCGACCTCGCGCGCGTCGTCGTCGTGCAGCGCGTGCGGGATGTGCATCGCCTCGACGGGATCGATCAGCGCGCGGCCACAGACCGCTTCGGCGCCCAATGCGAAGGCGGCGCGCGTGCAGGCGACCCAGTCCATCGCCACCGTGCCGTCGGCGTCGGTGGTGGCGACGATGCCGTCGGCGCCGGCGATATGCGCGGCGAGTTCCAGTGCCGCGCTGCGCGCATGTCCCGCATCCGCCTGATCCTCGGGGAAGTCACGGACCGCCGCGGTGACCGGCATCGCCAGCTGCGGCCGCACCCGCTCCACCGCCTCCGCGGTGCCGTCGGTGCAGTTGTTCAGCAGCAGCACGACGTGGTCGCAGCGGTCGCGCGGCCCGCCGCGCTGGCCGGAGAGTGCCTGCAGGCATGCCTCGATCCGCGCCACCTCGTTGCAGGCGGGTATGGCCACGACGAAGCGTGACGACGGCAGGGACGAGGCGCGCATGATGGTCTCCGCTGGGGCCTGCAAAACAGCCGGACGCGGTGTGCGGTTGCGCCGTGGGGGGCGAATTTCGCCGCTGGCCGCTGCGGAATCGCGATGCTAGAGCCTGCGCGTTCAGGGAGGACCGTTCATGGCCGTCGGCGACGTCAAGAAGGTCGTGCTCGCCTATTCCGGCGGCCTCGACACCAGCGTCATCCTGCGCTGGCTGCAGACCACCTACCGCTGCGAGGTGGTCACCTTCACCGCCGACCTGGGGCAGGGCGAGGAGCTGGAGCCGGCACGGCGCAAGGCGGAGGCGGCCGGGGTGAGGGAGATCTTCGTCGACGACCTGCGCGAGACCTTCGTGCGCGACTTCGTGTTCCCGATGTTCCGCGCCAACACCCTGTACGAGGGCCAGTACCTGCTCGGCACCGCGATCGCGCGGCCGCTGATCGCGCAGCGCCAGATCGAGATCGCCGAGCTGGTGGGCGCCGACGCGGTGGCCCACGGCGCCACCGGCAAGGGCAACGACCAGGTGCGGTTCGAGCTGTCGTACTACGCGCTCAAGCCGGAGGTGAGGGTGATTGCGCCGTGGCGCGAGTGGGACCTGACCAGCCGCACCAAGCTGCTCGCCTTTGCCGAAGCGAACCAGATCCCGATCAGCCGCGACAAGCGCGGCGAGGCGCCGTTCTCGGTCGACGCCAACCTGCTGCACTCCTCCTCGGAGGGCAAGATCCTCGAGGATCCCGCGGTCGCACCGGACGAGGTGGTGTTCCAGCGCACGATCAGCCCGGAGGCGGCGCCGGACGTCGCGCGCGAGATCGCCGTCGACTTCTTCTCCGGCGACGCGGTGGCGGTGGACGGCGAGGCGCTGTCGCCGGCCGCACTGCTGGCCCGGCTGAACCAGTTCGGGCACGACCACGGCATCGGCCGGCTCGACCTGGTGGAGAACCGCTTCGTGGGGATGAAGTCGCGCGGCATCTACGAGACCCCGGGCGGCACCATCCTGCTCGCGGCACACCGCAGCATGGAGACGATCACGCTGGACCGTGAGGCCGGGCACCTCAAGGACAGCCTGATGCCGCGCTACGCCGAGCTGATCTATAATGGCTTCTGGTTCAGCCCCGAGCGTCGGATGCTGCAGGCGCTGATCGACACCAGCCAGCACAGCGTCACCGGCCGCGTGCGGCTCAAGCTGTACAAGGGCAACGTGATCACCGTCGGGCGGGAGAGCCCGAACAGCCTGTACGACACCCGCACGGTGACCTTCGAGGACGATGGCGGCGCCTACGACCAGGTCGACGCGCAGGGCTTCATCAAGCTGAACGCGCTGCGGCTGCGGCTCGGCGCCAGCGCGGGGCGGCGCGGCGGCATCCTGTGACCTCCGGCCGCGGCGTGCCGCGGATCCCGTGGATCCTGCCCGCCGCCGGCCTCGCTGCCGGTCTGGCCATCAGCCTGTTCGGCGTGCTGCGCACGATCCCGCTGGATGCCGACGCCGCGACGCCGGCGGTGGTGGCCGGCGAGGTGGCGCGGCACGGCCTGGATGCGCTGCGGGCCTGGCACTATACGC
>CAXTOE010000272.1:0-4443 GCA_964245685.1 uncultured Acetobacteraceae bacterium
CGGAGAACCCGACGACCGGGCGGCGGGCGGTGCGCGTGTGGCCACCTCGCGGCCGATCCGCTTCTCCCTGATCTGGCTGATCCCGGTGCTGGTGCTGGCGATCGGCGGCTACCTCGCCTGGACCACGATCTCGCGCCAGGGTCCGGAGATCACCATCCAGTTCGACAGCGCCGACGGCCTCACCACCGGACAGACCCAGATCAAGCACAAGGCGGTGGGGCTGGGCACGGTGCAGGGCATCGCGCTCAGCCGCGACCTGCAGCATGTCGACGTCCGGGTGGAGATGGGCGCGCAGTCCGCACCGCTGCTGACCGATCACGCCAAGTTCTGGGTGGTGCGGCCGCGGCTCTCGGGCGCCAACATCAGCGGCCTCGAGACGCTGGTGTCGGGCGCCTTCATCGCCATCGATCCGGGGCCGCCCGGCGGGGCGAGGGAGACCAAGTTCAAGGGCCTGGACGCCCCGCCCGGCGTGCGCTCCGACGAGCCCGGCAGCATCTTCACGCTGACGACGGGCTCGCTCGGCTCGGTCAGCCAGGACTCGCCGGTGTTCTTCCGCGACATCACCGTGGGCGAGGTGCTCAGCTACAAGATCCCGCCGAACGGCGTGGGGCCGATCATGCTGCAGGCCTTCGTCAAGGCGCCCTACGACCAGTTCCTGCGCAAGGACACCCGTTTCTGGGACGTCTCGGGCCTGACCGTGGACCTCCAGGGCGGCAACCTGCATTTCCAGATCGAATCGCTGCAGGCGCTGATCTCGGGCGGCGTGGCGTTCGGCCTGCCGTTGCGCCGAAGGGACAAGGACGCGCCGCGGGCGACCGCACGGGACGTCTTCGAGATCTATCCGGACAAGGACGCGGCGGACAATGCCGGCTACCGGCAGCGCATCCAGTTCGTCACCTACCTGCGCAGCTCCACCAAGGGGCTCGAGATCGGCAGCCCGGTCGACATGTTCGGCATCCAGGTCGGCAACGTGACCGACATCAAGCTGCTGATCGACCAGCGCAGCGGCGACACCCGGGTGCGGGTGGCGATGGAGGTGGAGCCGGAGCGGGTGCTGTCGGAGCAGGATCTGAGTCACGACTCTCCCCGGACGGTGACGCAGGCGATGGTCAATCGCGGCTTGCGCGCGGAGGTCGCCACCGGCAGCCTCCTGGCCGGATCCTCGATCATCGCGCTGACCTTCGTGCCGAAGGTGCCCCCGGTGCCGATCAACCAGGAAGGCGAGGCGATCGTGCTGCCGAGCCAGCCGGGCGGCCTCGACGGCATCACCGACTCGCTGTCCACGGTATCGGCCAAGCTGGCGGCGCTGCCGATCGAGCAGATCGGCGACAACCTGAGCGAGTTGCTCGCCCACGCCGACGCCACCGTGGGCGGCCCGGAGGTCAAGCAGGCGCTGGTGCAGCTCAACCGCACCCTGGCCAGCCTCGATCACCTGACGACCCACGCCGACCAGGGCCTCGATCCGCTGCTGCAGCGCCTGCCGGCGATCGCCGATCAGCTGCAGCAGGCGGTGACCAACGCCAACACGGCACTCGCCGCCTACGGCGGCAACTCGGACTTCCACGGCGACCTGCAGAGGACGCTCGACCAGGTCGACGGCACGCCACGGTCGATCCGCTCCCTGGTCGACTACCTGAAGAACCATCCCTCGTCGCTGATCTTCGGCCGGAGCCATCCATGACAGCTGTTCCGCCGACACGCGACTCCGCCCACCGGCGCGTGCGGCCACGGCTGCGGCGACTGGCGCTGGCCGTCCCGGTCACGCTGCTCGCCGGCTGCGGCGGCTCGGAGCCGAGCTACTACACCCTGACGACGGTGGCCGGGCAGCCGAGGCCGGGCGTCCCGCTGGTCGTCGAGCTGCGCACCCCGAGCATCGCGCCGGCCCTCGACCGCGACACCGTCGTCCGCAGCGACCAGGACAACCGGCTGGTGCTGGCCGACGGCTCCGACTGGGCGGGAGCGTTGCCGGACATGATCGGCCGCACCCTGGCGCTGGATCTCGGCCAGCGCCTGCCCGGCAGCACGGTCTACGTCCAGGGCGGCGCGATCTCGATCACGCCGCTGGCGAGGGTCGAGCTCGACGTGTCGCATTTCGCCCAGGACGCCTCCGGCCGCGCGGAGCTCGAGGCGACGCTCACGGTGCACCGTCCGGGCAGCGCGCCGGTCGCGAGCAATCCGCTGCACCTCACGCTTCGGCCGGCCGACGGCAGCGTGGATGCCCTGGTCGGCGCGCTGAGCCTGCTGCTTGGACGCGTCGCCGACAGCGCGGCCGACTCGCTACGCTCCCAGTCCTAGCCGATACCGGTTCGGCCTCCGGGGCCCCGACCCACGAGCCCTCAGACCTTCTCGACCTGCCCGTATTCCAGATCGACCGGCGTGGAGCGGCCGAAGATCGAGACGCTGACCTTGAGGCGGCCCTTCTCCTCGTCCACCTCCTCGACCGTGCCGTTGAAGCTGGTGAACGGGCCGTCGGCGACGCGCACCTGCTCGCCGATCTCGAACAGCACCGAGGGGCGCGGGCGCTCGACGCCCTCCTGGGTCTGCTTCATGATCCGGTCCGCTTCCGCGTCGCTGATCGGCGACGGTCGGGTGCGGCTGCCGAGGAAGCCGGTGACCTTGGGCGTGTCCTTGACCAGGTGCCAGGCATCGTCGGTCAGTTCCATCTTCACCAGCACGTAGCCGGGGAAGAACTTGCGCTCGGCGTTGACCTTCTGGCCGCGTCGCACCTCGACCACCTCCTCGGAGGGCACCAGCACCTCGTCGAAATGGTCGGCCAGCCCCTTCTGGCCGGCCTGCTCCTTGATCTGCTGGGCGATCTTCTTCTCGAAGCCGGAATAGACGTGGACGACGTACCAACGCTTGGCCATGACCGCTCCTCAGCCTCCGAGGCCGAACAGGGCGCGGACGCCGAGGCCGATGATCTGGTCGACGGCGAAGAAGAACACCGCCGTCAGCGCCGCCATCGCCAGCACCAGCCCGGTGGTGACCATCGTCTCACGACGCGTGGGCCAGGTGACCTTGGTCACCTCTGAGCGCACCTCGCGCACGAATTTCGCTGGACTGACCGCCACGCCGCACCTTCTTGAACTTCGTGATCCGGACCCGCCCCAGGACAGGGCGGACCCCTGCGCCGGATCGTCGAGCGGACGTCTGGCAGACCCCGGAGCGGTTGGCAGGGGCGGAGGGTCTCGAACCCGCAACCTCCGGTTTTGGAGACCGGCGCTCTAGCCAATTGAGCTACACCCCTGCATCGCCGCCGCCGCCGCCCGTCCGCCTCCGAGGGAAGCCGGACAGGCCGCATGAACCCGACGCAGGGGGCGTAAAGAAGCTGAGCCGGCCGCAAAGTCAAGAGCCGGTGCCGAGGCGTCGCCACCCTGCCGCTGCCCGTGACGACGCCCTGGCAGCGCGCCGCGCCGAGGGGCTTGCGGCCGCGCACGAGCCGGCGTAGCAGAGCGGGTCAGCAACGATGTCGGCGATGCGGGCGTAGCATAGTGGTAATGCTGTAGCCTTCCAAGCTACCGAGGAGGGTTCGATTCCCTCCGCCCGCTCCAGGCCCGCAACGCCCCTCCCCATCGCCGAAGTTCCGCTTGTCCGGCGAATGCGGGTCGGCGTAACGTTGCGTATTCAGAACGTAATGCCTGATCGCGGGTCTCGTCAGCGAGATCGGACATGCTGTGCTGAACTCGTGCCGAGGGGCAGGGACCGGCAATGGCCATCATCTATTACCTGGGCGCGAGCAGCGCCTTCCCGACCGGCTGGGCGCAGATCGGCATCAACGCCATCCCGGTGGCCTCGCAGCCGCCGGGCGCTGCCGACAGCGGCGCGTTCGGGCAGGCCGGCGCCGCCATCCTTTCCGGTGCCGTCGGCGGCGACTTCGCCGACGTCTCCGGACTGACGTTCCAGGCCGGCAGCGGCCCCTGGACGCTGACCGGCGACCATCAGGCCGCCTCGGCCACCGACGCCACCATCGCCGGCGTCACCTTCTCCGGAACCGACGCCTTCGCCGACCTGTACGCGGGGCCGGGCACCGCGATCGACGGCGACGTCAGCGTGTCGGACCAGATCTTCGATGACGGCGCGCAGACCGCGAGCCTGGCACTCGGCAGCCAGGCCCGGCTGACCGACGAGGGCGTGTTCCCCTCCGGCATGACGATCGACTTCGGCAGCAACGCCACCGGGAGCACGTTCCTGTACGGCGGCAGTGCCGCGCTGGTGCTGACGGCAGCGAACTTCGCCGCCGGCTTCGGCAGCGCCATCGACCTGATGGGCCAGCAGGACGCGACGCTGACCGTGGAGGGCGGCGATGCCGACCTCGTCGAGGTGATGCAGGGCGACCTGGTCGTCGCCTCGATCCTGATGGCGGGCGGCGTGGCCCCGGACCTGTTCAGCGCCCTCGACGGCCAGGGCGGCCTCCTTGACGGCCTCGCTCAGGCTGGGGTGGGC
>CAXTOE010000273.1:0-513 GCA_964245685.1 uncultured Acetobacteraceae bacterium
GACGCGGTGGCCAACGGCTTCTTCCGGGAGCGCCGCTACATCGGTGGCGGGGACCGGCGCGCGGTCTCCGACCAGGTCTGGTTCGTGCTGCGCCACCTGCGGCGGCTGCACTGGTGGCTGCAGCGCGGCGGCGGGGCGCCGACGCCGCGCCTGCTGCTGGCGGCGGCCTCGGTGCTCGAGGGCAGGCCGCTGGAGAGCCTGCAGCGCGGCTTCTCCGGCGGCCGCTACGCGCCGGACACGCTGGAGCCCGACGAGTCGCGGGCGCTGCGAGCTCTCGACGGCCACACGCTGGAGCATCCGGAGATGCCCGAGGCGGTGCGGCTGGAGGTGCCGGACTGGCTGCTGCCGCGGCTGGCGGCCCGGTTCGGCGCCGATCTGGCCCGCGAGATGGCAGGTCTCACCGGCACCGCCTCGCTCGACCTGCGGGTGAACCTGCTGCGCGGCACGCGCGAGCAGGCGGTCGCCAGCCTGGCGCAGGAGGACATCGTCGCCGAGCCGACGCCGCTCTCGCCC
>CAXTOE010000273.1:523-3485 GCA_964245685.1 uncultured Acetobacteraceae bacterium
CGCCCTGGGGCCTGCGCGCCCGAGGTCGGCAGAACGTCACCGCCACCGCCGCCTTCCGGCAGGGGCTGGTGGAGATACAGGACGAGGGCAGCCAGCTGGTGACCGCCCTGGTCGGGGCGGAGCCGGAGATGCGGGTGCTGGATTACTGCGCCGGCGCCGGCGGCAAGACGCTGGGTCTGGCGATGACGATGGGCAACCGCGGCCACATCGTCGCCTGCGACGTCTCGGCGGCAAGACTGGAGGGCGCGGTGCGCCGGCTGCGCCGTGCGGGGGTGCACAACGTCGAGCGCCATCTCATCGTGCCTGGCGACAAGTGGGCCAAGCGCCGGGCGGCGAGCTTCGACCGGGTGCTGGTGGACGCGCCCTGCACCGGCACCGGCACCTGGCGACGCAACCCCGACGCGCGTACCCGGCTGCGCGAGCAGGACCTGGAGGAGCTGACCGCAAAGCAGGCGGCGATCCTGAAGGAGGCAGCCAAGCTGCTGCGTCCCGGCGGCCGGTTGGTCTACGCGACCTGCTCGGTGCTGCCGGAGGAGAACCAGCTGCAGGTCGAGCGCTTCCTGCAGGAGCATCCCGGCTTCGCGCTGATCCCGGTGCCGACCGGCGCGCGCTTCCTCACGCTGACGCCCGCGTCCGACGGCACCGACGGCTTCTTCGCGTCGATCCTCGCCACCGCTTCGCCGGACACAGATTCATAACGCACACGAACTTGTTACAGCATCGGCGACATTGGGTGCTCAACGTCCTCACGGGCAGCGGTATCATACGCGTGATCGAGGGGCGGATCCGACTGGTCGGCCGTCGCTGCGTAGATAGGGGCTCGCCTATGTCGGACCTGGCAATGAACCTCGTCCGCGGTGCCGAGCCGCATCCATCGCCCGGCGGCGTGCCGGTCTTCCGCACCCTGCTGGCGGGCGGGTTCTCGGCGGCGGACAGCGGCGGCCGGTCGATCCTGGAGGCACTGCTCCGGACCCCCTCGACGCTGCGGGCGCATCGTGTCCTGCCGGGCCACCGCGACCGCGATCTCGATGAGCATGCCGAAGATCAGCTGGCGGGGAACGCGGTTGACATCGTGCTGCTGGATCTCGACGGACCGCTGCTGTCGGTGCTCTCGCTGATCGGGCGGTTGCGCGCGGCCGCGAGTGCCGGCGTCGTGTTCATCGGCGTCCTGCCGCGGCAGGTCTCCGCGGAAGCCTGCCTGTATCTCGCGGCGGCGCTGGATGCGGTGGTGGACGGCGCGCGTGCCGTCACGCTGCATCGCGCGATCGCCGAGGCGTTCGAGGTGGCGGCCGATTTCGCCGATGCCGGCTACGGGCCGATCGCCGCGGGCAGCGCCACCAGGCACTGAGCCGGCCGACGCCGGGAAGCCCTCAGGGGCAGGGGATCTCGATCTCGGTCAGGCCGGTCGCGAGCGCCCAGCGCAACGCCTCGCCGTGCAGGGCGAGGCAGCCCTGTGTCGGGCGCTCGTCCGCGCCGGCGAGGTGCAGGAAGATCGCCGAGCCGCGGCCACGCTGCACCGGTGCGTCGTTGTAGCCCAGCACCGCGAGCAGGTCGTAAAGTCGGTCCTCCCGCCACAGCCGCTCGTGCCGGGCCGAATGCGGCAGCCGCACCGCTCGGTTGTAGTCGGCGTGGCCGACATCGTCGCACCAGCCATCGTCGGGCGCGATCGGCTCGCGCGGCAACGCGGTCGCAGGAGCCGGCAGACGATCCGCCCGGTAGAGCACGCGGCGCAACGGCAACAGCCCGCAGGGGGTCGCATCGTCCCCCTCCTGCTTGTGCAGGCACAGACCGGCGGCGCCGAACACGCAGCGCAGCTCGCGGCCGGCAAGTCGCAGCAGGCCGCCGCTGCGCGAGGTCGGCCGAAGCGACGCGCGGCTCATGCTGTCACTGCTGCTGCCCCGATAAAAAACGCGACCGCACCGCGCGGATCCTCGCACCGGCGTATCATCGACAGGCTTGCGCGGGCGACCCCATCACGACAATGTGTGCAAGGCACGCGGACCGGCTGAAGGCGCGAATCGTAGTCACCGCGTTGTGAGGACGACGTCCCTGCGACCTCAGCCTCGACGCGGGCAGCTGCCCGGCGGGACAGGTCCGGGCCACGGCCAGGTGAACGAGTGCGGCGAGGCCGCTCTATGGAAGAGGTTTAGATGGCGGGTGAACGCCCCATTCTGATCGTCGACGACGACGACACGCTGCGCACGACGCTGGTCGAGCAACTGCAGCTCGAAGCGGAATTCTCCGTCGAACAGGCGGCCTCGGTTCATGAAGCGGACCAGAAGATCAGCAGCAACGGCGCCCGCTACGACGCCCTGATCCTGGACGTCACGCTACCGGACGGGGACGGGCGAGACCTGTGCGCCGACCTGCGCCGCCAGGGCAGACGGATGCCGATCATCATGCTCACCGGTTCGGACGACGAGGCCGACGTCGTGCGAGGCCTCGACGCTGGGGCCCACGACTACGTCGCCAAGCCGTTCCGCATCGCCGAGCTGCTGGCCCGGCTGCGGGCGCAGATGCGCATCTTCGAGAACAGCGAGGACGCGGTCTTCACCATCGGGCCCTACACCTTCCGGCCGTCGGCGAAGCTGCTGCAGGAGGCGGTGCGCAACCGGCGCATCCGGCTGACCGAGAAGGAGGCGGCGATCCTGAAATTCCTCTACCGCGCCGGCACGCGCCCGGTGCCGCGCCAAGTGCTGCTGAACGAGGTCTGGGGCTACAACGCCGCCGTCACCACCCACACGCTGGAGACGCATATCTACCGGCTGCGGCAGAAGATCGAGCCCGATCCGGCCAATGCCTGCCTGCTGGTCACCGAGGGCGGCGGCTACCGTCTCGATCCTGAAGGCGGCCTCGCCGTCGTCTGATCGGGCGCCGCCCGACGAGTTCAGCCGGCGCGCGCCTCCGCCACGGCGCGGCGTAGCCCGTCCAGACCGACGTCGCCCTCGATCACCTTGCCGCC
>CAXTOE010000273.1:3495-4438 GCA_964245685.1 uncultured Acetobacteraceae bacterium
CGAAAGCCGAGGAAGCGGACCCGATCCGCGACACCGAGCTGCCGCGCCAGCGCCACCGCCGCCTGCAGGCGCGCCTCGAGTGCCGGATCCGCCATGTCGCGGTCCAGGCGCGGCAAATCGAGCCCCTGCTGCGACGCCATGACGCGGATCTGCTCCGGTCCCGGCTGTCCCGGATCGCGCATCAGGGCGTGCTGCAGCTGCGCGTAGCGGTCCTGCAGGCCCGCGGCGGCGATCGCCCGCGACTGCAGCAGGCTGGCCGGACCCAGGATCGGGATCAGCTTCTCCACCAGCCTGATCCTGTGGTCGCCGGCGACCAGCGCGTCCAGGTCCGGCAGCGCCTTACGACAGTACGGGCAGCGCGGGTCGTAGAATGCGGTCAGGGTGATGTCGCCGCGCGGGTTGCCGGCGACGTAGTCGCCGGGCACGCCGGACAAGGCTGCCTGGTTACGCCGCACCGCCTCGCCGCTGTCCTCCGCCTGGCTCTTCTCCGCCTGCGCGCGCAGCGACAGGATCGCGTCGCTGAGGATCGAAGGATCGGTCTTCAGCGCCTGGCGCACGATCGCGATGATCTCCTCGCGCTGCGACGGGGTGAAGCCGTCGGCGCGCGCGGACGGCGCCATACCGCCGAGCAGAGCGAGCGAGAGCGCCGCGCCCAGGGCGGCGTTGCGGGTCCGGAGCATGCGCCGGCTCTAGCACGCCGCCGCCGCCGCGCACAGGTTGCCGCTCAACCCGAAGCCGTTTAATGGCTGCGGCCGATGCGGCAGCTGGTGGAGAGCAGATCCTTGCGCAGGTCGATACGATCGCTGCGGATGCTGGGCCCTGCGCTCCCCGCCGCCGGTCTCTGGCTGCTGGCGGGCTGCTCGAGCGTGCAGCAGGTGAAGGCGCTGGTGACGGGTCCGTCGTCGCCCTACCTGACCGGCTATATCGGCGAAGTGGTGGCGGA
>CAXTOE010000274.1:0-3551 GCA_964245685.1 uncultured Acetobacteraceae bacterium
GAGCCGCTGGCGCCGGCGCGCCGCGGGCGGAGCCTCGCCCGCGCCGGGCGAGCTACGAGCGGAGCCGGATGCCGGAACCCTCGGTCCGCACAGGATCTTCCGCTCCTCCCCGGTCCGGCTTCCGCCCACGCCAGGACTGACGCGCTGCGCCGGATCGTCCGGCCATGGCCCTGACGAACACGCGGTGATCGCAGCCGAACGCTGAGGTTCAAGAGTTCCGAACTCTTGAACCTTGTCGGCGGCGCGCCGATGTCGTGCCGCATGCGACCCCTGCTGCACCCGTCCGTCGAGGCGATCACTCTGCCCGCGGTGCTGCACGCCCTCGCCGACCCGATGCGGCTCGAGCTGTTCCGCAGGCTGTGCGTCGGGCCGTCCGAGGCGGTGAGCTGCGTGCGGTGCGCGCCGTCGGCGATGCCCAAATCCAGCCTGTCGCGCCACTTCCAGGTCCTGCGTGAGGCCGGGCTGGTGCGCTCGGAGCGGCGCGGCACCGAGATGGTCAACGTGTCGCGCCGGCCGGAGGTCGACCGGCGCTTTCCCAACCTGCTCGCCGTGATCCTCTCGGCAGCGCCAGAGCATCCCGGCGGTACGCCACCGGCGATGGAGGTCGAACCATGAGATCCTCCCCTCCGCGGCGTCAGCTGCGCCTCGGCGCCTTCATGCGCCCGGTCAGCATCCATACCGGCGCCTGGCGCTTCCCGGGCGCCTACCCGGACGCGAACTTCAACTTCGCGCACCTGAAGCGCTTCATACGCACGCTGGAGCGCGGCCGGTTCGATGCCTTCTTCATGGCCGACCACCTGGCGGTGCTGAACATGCCGGTGGCCGCACTCCAGCGCAGCCACACCGTCACCTCGTTCGAGCCGTTCACCCTGCTGTCGGCGCTGGCGGCCGTCACCCAGCGTATCGGCCTGGTCGCCACCGCCTCGACCACCTTCGACGAGCCGTACCACGTGGCACGCCGCTTCGCCTCGCTCGACCATATCAGCGACGGCCGCGCCGGCTGGAACATCGTCACCACCGCCAACCCGGACGCGGCGCTGAATTTCGGCCACGACGACGAGATCGACCACGACGCGCGCTACCGCCGCGCCCGCGAGTTCTACGACGTGGTCACCGGGCTGTGGGACAGCTTCGCCGACGACGCCTTCCTGCGCGACGTCGAGTCCGGTCTGTTCTTCGATCCCGCCAGGATGCACGTGCTGGACCACCACGGCACGCACCACAACGTGCGCGGGCCGCTCAACATCGCGCGTCCGGTGCAGGGCTGGCCGGTGATCGTGCAGGCCGGATCCTCGGAGGCGGGACGCCAGCTCGCCGCCGAGACCGCGGAGGTGGTGTTCGCCGCCGAACCCGATCTCGCCGCCGGCCAGCGCTTCTATGCCGACGTCAAGACGCGCATGCAGCGGCTCGGGCGCGATCCCGACCACATGAAGATCCTGCCCGCCGCCTTCGTGGTGGTCGGGGACAGCGACGCGGAGGCCGAGGACCGGCGGGCGCAGCTCGACGCCCTGGTGCACTACGATAGCGGCATCGCCTCGCTGTCGAGCGCTCTGGGCCACGACGTCTCCCGCTTCGACCCGGACGGCCCGCTGCCGGAGATCCCCGAGACCAATGCCAGCAAGAGCGCACGGGCGCGCATCCTCGATCTGGCGCGCACGCGCGGCCTCACCATCCGGCAGCTGGCGCAGAAGGTCGGCAGCTATGCCGGCCTCGCCTTCGTCGGCACGCCGTCGCGCATCGCCGACGAGATGGAGGCCTGGCTCGACGGCCGCGGTTCGGACGGCTTCAACGTCATGTTCCCCTGGCTGCCGGGCGGCCTGGACGATTTCGTCGACCGGGTGGTGCCGGAGCTGCAGCGGCGCGGCCTGTTCAGGCGCGAGTACGAAGGCATGACCCTGCGCGAGAACCTGGGGCTGCCGCGTCCAGGCAACCGCTTCTTCGATCCCAGGACCCGCCACGGCTGATCCGGGACCCGACGGCGCGCATCACGAAGATCCTCTTGCCGGGAGCCTCGTCGCCGGCCACCTGCAAGGGATGCACGTTCCACCCCTGCTCGCCCTGCTGCTGGTCGCAGCGCTCGCCGAGACCCTGCTCTCGCTGTGGCTGTCGCGCCGACACGTGGCCCACGTGCGCCGCCACCGCGACGCCATCCCGCCGGACTTCGCCGCCGCGGTCAGTCCGCAGGAGCATCGCCGCGCTGCGGACTACACGGTGGCGCGCGAGCGGCTCGCCATGCTGCGCTCGGTCTGGCAGTGGGGGATCGGCGTCGCCTGGCTGCTCGGCGGCTTCGACCTGCTCTATGGCGCCATCGCCGCGCTGATCCCGCCCTCGCTCGGCCGCAGCACCGCCTTCGTGCTGGCGAGCAGCGCCATCGGCATCGCGCTCTCGCTGCCGTTCTCGCTCTACGCGACCTTCGTCATCGAGCAGAGGTTCGGCTTCAACCGCACCACCCCCGGCCTGTTCGCGCGCGACCGCCTGAAGAGCTGGGGGTTCTCGCTGCTGCTCGCCGTGCCGCTGCTGCTGGGCTGCTTCTGGCTGATGCGCCATGCCACCGGATGGTGGTGGCTCTATGTCTGGCTCGGCCTGGTGGTGCTGATGCTGTCCGCACCGGCCGTCTATGTCCGGCTGATCGCGCCGCGCTTCAACCGCTTCACGCCGCTGCCCGACGGCGAGCTGAAGCACGCCATCCTATCCCTGATGCAAGCCTGCGGCTTCCGCGCCTCGGCGCTGTTCACCATGGACGCGTCGCGGCGCTCGTCGCACGGCAACGCCTACTTCATCGGCTTCGGCCGCACCAAGCGGATCGTGCTGTTCGACACGCTGGTGGAGGGCAGCCCGCTCGACGAGGTGCGCGCCATCGTCGCCCACGAGCTCGGCCATTTCCGTCACGGCCACGTGCTGTCCGGGCTGATTCGCTCGGCGGCGATGCTGCTCGGGGTCCTCGCCGGCTTCGGCTGGCTCGCTCATCAGCCCTGGCTGCTGGGATCGCTCGGCATCCGTCATACCGACGCGGCACTGTCGCTGGTCGCCTGCCTGCTCTGCTGGTCGCTGCTGGGGCCGTTGGTCGGGTTGATCGGCAACTGGACCTCGCGCCGGCACGAGTTCCAGGCCGACGAATTCGCCCGCACCCAGGCCGGCGCCGACCCGATGGTCTCTGCCCTGGTGCGGCTGAGCCGGGAGAACGCCAGCACGCTGACGCCGGACCCGCTCTACGCGCTCTACCACTACTCGCATCCGCCGGTGCCGGTGCGCGTCGCCCGGCTGCGCCGGTCGCAGCACAGCCAGCTCGCGCACCCGGCCGGCTGAACGCGTCGAGGCGGCGCCGCCTCCGGTCACGATCGATGCGGCGCGGACACGGCGCATGAACCGATCCGGTTCGCGGCGCTTGTGGTCGCAGCAGGCGGGAGAGCCGGACATGAGCAAGGTCGTCGTGGTGACCGGGGGGACGGTCGGGATCGGCAGGGCGACGGCGCTCGCCTTCGCCGCCGAGGGCTGGTCGATCGGGCTGATCGCGCGCGACGAGGATCGGTTGCGCAGCACGGAGGAGGAGC
>CAXTOE010000274.1:3561-4431 GCA_964245685.1 uncultured Acetobacteraceae bacterium
GCGACCCGGGCGCGGGCAAGGAGGCGATCTCCGAGGAGGAGCTGCGCGGCCTCGGCGGCGATCCCGAGTGCCGTGCCGCCGACGTCGCCGACGCCGACGCGATGGACGCGGCCGCGGCGCGGTTCGAGCTCGAGCTCGGGCCGATCGAGGCCTGGGTGAACAACGCGATGGCGACCGTGGTCAGTCCGGCGCGCACCATAACGCCCGACGAGTATCGACGCGTGACCGAGGTCACCTATCTCGGCCAGGTGCACGGCACGCTTGCGGCACTGCGGCACATGAGCCCACGCCGCCGCGGCACGATCATCCAGGTCAGCTCCGGACTGGGCATACGCTCCGCACCGCTGCAGTCGGCCTATTGCGGCGCCAAGGCGGCCGTGCGCGGCTTCACCGACAGCCTGCGCAGCGAGCTGATCCATGACGGGCTGAACGCCATCCGGCTCACCGTCGTCTACCTGCCGGCGGTGAACACGCCGCAGTTCGACTGGGCCCGCAACCACACCGGCCAGCGGCAGAATGCCCCCTCCCCGGTGTTCGATCCGCGTCTGTGCGCAGCCGCGATCCTGTTCGCGGCCAAGCACCGCCGTCGCGAGATCTGGGTCGGCCGCTCCACCGCGCAGATGGCACTGGGCCAGGCGCTGGCGCCCGGGCTGCTCGACCGCAGTGCCGCGTCGATGTGGGACGCGCAGCTCGACCTCGAGGCTCCTCCGACACCGCAGGGCAACCTGTACGATCCGGTGCCCGGCGATCCCGGCATCGACGGCCGCTTCGGCGACAAGGTGAAGAACACGCGCAGCGAATTCTGGACCAGCCGCAACCGCGACGCGCTGCTGGCGGGTCTGCTCGGCGCCGGTGCGCTGGGTGCGGCGA
>CAXTOE010000275.1:0-1606 GCA_964245685.1 uncultured Acetobacteraceae bacterium
GTATCGTGCAGGCTGGGCGCGGCTCTCGGCGGAGCGGCGGCGCTGGCCGGCCTCGCCCGCCCTGACACAGGATCCTTCCATGCCGGCTGATCCCGCCCCGCGCGGCTTCTATCCGCCGATCGAGCCGTACGCGCACGGCATGCTCGAGGTCGGCGACGGCCACGGCGTGTACTGGGAGCTGTGCGGCAATCCCGACGGGGTGCCAGTGGTGTTCCTGCATGGCGGTCCCGGCGGCGGCTGCTCGCCGACGCAGCGCCGGCTGTTCGACCCCGCCCGCTACCGCATCCTGCTGTTCGACCAGCGCGGCTGCGGACGCTCCGTCCCGCACGCCTCGCTGGAGCACAACACCACCTGGGACCTCGTCCGCGACATCGAGCGGCTGCGCGAGATGACCGGCACCGATCGCTGGCTGGTGTTCGGCGGCTCCTGGGGCAGCACCCTGGCGCTCGCCTACGCGCAGGCGCATCCCGAGCGCGCCACCGGGCTGATCCTGCGCGGCATCTTCACGCTGCGTCGTGCCGAGCTGCTCTGGTACTACCAGGAGGGCGCGTCGTGGCTGTTCCCGGACAAGTGGGAGCGCTTCCTGGCGCCGATCCCCGAGGACGAGCGCCGCGACCTGATCGGCGCCTACCGGTCACGCCTGACCTCGGACGACCCGCAGCTGCGGACCCTGGTGGCGCGTGCCTGGAGCCTGTGGGAGGGAGAGACGCTGACGCTGCGACCCAACGCCGACATCGCCTCGCAGCACGGCGAGGATCGCTACGCGCTGGCCTTCGCGCGCATCGAGAACCACTACTTCGTGCACGGCGCCTGGCTCGAGGAGGGGCAGCTGCTGCGACGGGTGCACCGCATCGCGCACCTGCCCGGCGTGATCGTGCAGGGGCGCTACGACGTCGCGACACCGATGCGCAGCGCCTGGGAGCTGCATCGCGCGTGGCCGCAGGCCGAGTTCCACCTGATCGAGGATGCCGGCCACGCCACCACCGAGCCCGGCATCCTGTCGGCCCTGATCGACGCCACCGATCGGTTCCTCAGCCTGAGCCCGTGAGGGCCGCAGGGCGCCTCGCGCTCGCGCCTCTCCTCGGGCTGACCTGGCTGATCTGGCTGCCCGCGGCTGATCCGGCCGCCGCCGGCGGCTGTCGTCGCGACCGCGTGGCGGTGGTGCCGCTGCGCGACGATGGCGGCTTCCTGTCGATCCCCGCCAGCAGTCGCGGCCGGCCGATCCGGGTGATGCTCGATACCGGCTCGGATGCCGGACTGGTCACGCCGCAGGCGGTGCAGGCGCTGGGGCTGGCGAGCGATCCGGATCTGCGCATCCGGCTGCAGGGCACCGGCGGCGGCGGCGGATCCACCGGTGTCGCCCGCCTGCCCGGGCTCGCCATCGGCGCCCTGATGCTCGGCGACGTCTCAATCCCGGTCGGCGCGCTGCCCGGGGCGCCGCGGCTGGACCCGCCGGTATCAGGCTTCCTCGGCGGCGACGTGCTGTCGCGGTTCGACCTCGATATCGACGTCCCCGCCGCCACCCTGTCGCTGTACCGGATCGAGCTGCCCTCGCTGGCGTGCGCGGCGCCCCCGGCCTGGCCGGAGCCGTTCGCGACGGTGGCGC
>CAXTOE010000275.1:1616-4415 GCA_964245685.1 uncultured Acetobacteraceae bacterium
AGCCCGGCGGCATCAGGAGGTCGAGGAGGTGCGGCCGGCCGATCCGCGCGCTGTTCGATACCGGCGCACGCTCGCACCTGCTGTCGCGGGCGGCGGCGCTGCGGCTCGGCGTCTCGCCCGCCGCACTCGCCGCCGATCCCGGCGGCACCACCACCGGGGTGGACCTGCGCGAGCAGCCCTACCACTGGCATCGCTTCGCCAGCCTGCGCATCGGCGGCGAGACGACGCGTGCGCCCGTGCTGACGGTGGCGCCGCTGTCGGAGCCGTTCGACATGCTGCTCGGCAGCGACTGGCTGACGGGGCGCGAGGTGTGGGTCTCGTACGCGACCCGTCAGATCTTCGTCAGGCGGCCCGGCCGATGAACCCGGTCGGGCGCCGCGACGAGCGCGCCCTCAGTTGATGCGCTCGCCGTGCAGCGTCATGTCGAGCCCCTCGGTCTCCTCGTCGTGGCTGACGCGCAGGCCGATGGTCAGGTCGATGATCTTGAGCAGCACGAACGACAGCAGACCGCTCCAGATCAGCGTCACGCACACCGCCTTGGCCTGTATGATCAGCTGCGCGAACGACCCGACGGTGCCGGCGGGCGAGGCGTCGGTCGCCGACAGTGGCCCATAGGCGAACACACCGGTGAGCAGCGCGCCGACGATGCCGCCGATGCCGTGCACGCCGAAGCAGTCGAGGCTGTCGTCGTAGCCGAGCATGTGCTTCATGTAGGTGGCGGTCCAGAAGCAGATCACGCCGGCGGCGACGCCGATGACGATCGAAGCACCCGGCAGCACGAAGCCGGAGGCCGGGGTGATCGCCACCAGGCCGGCGACGGCGCCCGAGATCACGCCCAGCACCGTGGGCTTTCCCTTGGCGATCCATTCGGCGAACATCCAGCCTAGCGCCGCCGCAGCGGTGGCGATCTGCGTCGCCGCCATCGCCATGCCGGCGCGGCCGTTGGAGCCCACCGCGGACCCTGCGTTGAAGCCGAACCAGCCGACCCAGAGCAGCGAGGCGCCGATCACCGCGTAGGTGAGGTTGAACGGCGCCATGTCGTCGTGGCCGTAGCCCTGCCGCTTGCCGAGCACCAGCGCGCACATCAGGCCCGCGATGCCGGCGTTGATGTGCACCACCGTGCCGCCGGCGAAGTCGATGGCGCCGAACGCGCCAACCCAGCCGATCGGGCTCCACACCCAATGCGCGATCGGCGCGTAGACCACCAGCGACCACAGCACCATGAAGATGCACATGGCGCTGAACTTCATGCGGTCGGCGAAGGCGCCGGCGATCAGTGCGGGGGTGATGATCGCGAACGTCATCTGGAACATCATGTAGACGGTCTCGGGGATCGTCATGACGGTCGCGTTCGAGCTGCCCGCGCCCATCGTGAAGCCGATGTCGCTGCCCTTGGAGATGTTGGCGCCGATGCCGTGCAGCATGAATCGCGACAGGTCGCCGATATAGGGCGAGCCGGTGGTGAAGGTCAGGCTGTAGCCGGCCACCACCCAGGTGATGGTGACCAGGCAGCAGATGGTGAAGGCCTGCATCAGGGTGGCGAGCACGTTCTTCTTGCGCACCATCCCGGCATAGAACAGGGCGAGCCCGGGCACCGTCATCATCAGCACCAGCGCGGTGCTGGTCAGCATCCAGGCGGTATCGCCGGTGTCGATCTTCGGCGGCGGCGGCGGCGCGGCGGCGAGGGCCGGATGCACCGCCAGCATCGCGGCGAGGGCGGCGCCGAGCAGCGCCCAGGCGCCGGTCGCGGCGTGCCGCCGCAGGTCCCGTGGGTGGGAAATGGCCATGGCTGTCACAGCGCGTCATCTCCGGTTTCGCGGGTACGGATTCGGATGGCGCGCTGGATCTCGGTCACGAAGATCTTGCCGTCGCCGATCTTGCCGGTGTGGGCCGACTGCATGATCGCCTCGACCACCTGATCGAGCAGGTCGTCGGTGACGGCGACCTCGATCTTGACCTTGGGCAGGAAGCTCACGTGATACTCCGCACCGCGGTAGATCTCGGTCTGCCCCTTCTGGCGTCCGAACCCCTTCACTTCCGACACGGTCAGGCCCTGCACGCCCAGTGGCGTCAGCGCCTCACGCACGTCGTCGAGCTTGAAGGGCTTGATGACTGCTGTAACGAGCTTCATCACACCTCTCTCTCGGCTGTCCCATCTGCCCACCATCGGGCAGATCCCCGCCGGGCCGGACGCCTCGATCCGGTTTGGCACGCACTCGTTCCAAAAACCATGCCAAATTCCTGGGCTGAGCCGGCCGCCGGTTGACGCAGCACCCGCAGGCGCCACCTCTGCCATTCCCGGCATCCGCACCGGCCTGTTTGGCGACCACTCGCCGGCTCGCCATTGCCCGCAAACGAGGCAGATTGATCCCGATGTCCGCGCCAGCCGCCCGATTTGCTTCCGCCGCCGCCGCACACGACGCCGGTGCGAGCGAGTTCGACGTCTGCGTCGTGGGCGCCGGACCGGTCGGCGCGACCCTCGCCTGCCGCCTCGCCGCCGGCGGCGTGCGGGTGGCGGTGATCGATCGCGCCGGCCTGCCGCCGATGGAGCATCCGGATTTCGACGGCCGTGCCTACGCCGTCGCCGCCAGCTCGCGACGCCTGCTGGAGGCGGCCGGGGTGTGGCAGCGGCTGCCGCTGCCCTCCTGCCCGATCCTGGGCATCCGGGTGTCGGACGGACGGCCGGGGCGGCCGGCCTCGCCGCTGTTCCTGCATTTCGACCATCGCGAGGTCGGCGAGCCGTTCGGCTGGATGACGGAGGCGCGCAGCCTGCGCGTGGCCCTGAACGCGGCGCTGCAC
>CAXTOE010000276.1:0-1859 GCA_964245685.1 uncultured Acetobacteraceae bacterium
CCGCCGGACGGCTGGAGCCGACGCTGCACCTGAGCGGCATCGTCGCGCTGAGCCAGGGCTCGCTGTTCAGCTCGATGCTGCTCGGCGCCTGCCTGACGCTGGTCATCGAGCGCCGGTTCCTGCGGGCCGCCGGCTGGGCGGCTGCGGCGTCGCTGTTCGCCTTCGTGGGCGTGATCCATGCCGGCCGCATCGAGGTCGGCGGCATCGTCAACCGGTTCGGCTGGGCCGCAGCACCGGGCTTCGCCGCCGCCTACCTCAGCGGCGCTGGCGTGCTGGCGCTGTGCCACCTCGTGCCCCGCGCCAGCCGGGCGGTCCCGGTCGGCGCTCCCGCGCCGGCGCGGGCGGAGGCGGAGTGGGAAGCCGTCGAGTGACCGGCCCCGCGCGCCGCACGATCCGCGTCAACGGCCGCTGCCTCGATGCGCCGACGCGGCCCGGACAATGCCTGCGCACGGCGCTGCGCGACCTCGGCTGCACCGACGTCAAGATGGGGTGCGACACCGGCGACTGCGGTGCCTGCACGGTGCTGATCGACGGACAGGCCGTGCATTCCTGCGTCACCCCCGCCTTCCGCGCCGTCGGCCGCGCCATCACCCCGCTGCGTGGCCTCGGCGCGGCGGATCGCCTGCACCCGGCGCAGCAGGCCTTCCTCGACCAGGGCGCGTTCCAGTGCGGCTATTGCACGCCGGGCATGATCGTGACCGCGGCGGCGCTGGCCGGCCGGCGGTCGACGGATGCGGACGGGCCCGCGCAGGCGCTCAAGGGCAATATCTGCCGCTGCACCGGCTATCGCCGCATCGAGCAGGCGGTGCGGCAGCTCGACGGGCGCATGGCGGCCGACGCGGTGTCGGCACCCTACGAGGCCAGCGCCGTGGTCACCGGGGAGGCGCGCTACACGCTCGACGCGGAGGCGCCGGCCGGCATGCTGCACCTGCGTCTGCTGCGGAGCCCGCACGCGCACGCGCGGATCGTGCGGATCGAGACGGCGGTCGCACTCGCGGTGCCCGGGGTGGTCGCGGTGCTGACCCACGAGGACGTGCCCGACCGGCTGTTCTCCACCGCACGGCACGAGGATCATCGCAGCGATCCGGACGACACGCTGCTGCTCGATCCGGTGATCCGCCATGTCGGCCAGCGCGTCGCCGCGGTGGTGGCGGAGACCGAGGCGGCGGCCGTCGCCGGGGTCGCCGCGCTCCGCGTAAGCTACGCGGTGCTGCCGGCGCTGCTCGACCCGGAGCACGCCATGGAGGCGGACGCGCCGAAGGTGCACGGCGACAAGGAGGCCGCGCGGTCGCGCATTGCCGATCCGGGGCGCAACCTGCTGGCGGAACTGCATGGCGATACCGCGGATCTCGAGGCGGCGCTGGCGCGCTCGGACTTCACCATCGACCGCACCTACCGGACGCAGCGGGTGCAGCACGCGCACCTGGAGACCCACGCGGCGCGCGGATGGATCGACGCGGCCGGGGTGCTGACCCTGCGCAGCAGCACCCAGGTGCCGTTCCTGACTCGCGATGCGCTGTGTCGCCTGTTCGACCTGCCCCGCGCGCGCGTCCGGGTGCTGTGCGAGAGGGTCGGCGGCGGCTTCGGTGGCAAGCAGGAGATGCTGGTCGAGGACATCGTCGCGCTGGCGGTGCTGCGCACCGGCCGGCCGGTGCAGATCGAGTTCAGCCGCGTGGTTCAGCAAGTGATGGACGACGACGGCAAGGAGCTGTCGGCCGCGATGATCTGGGACATCTTCGAGAACGAGTACGGGATCGGCGCCGACGGCTGGCGCATCGAGCACGCGAGCATTACGGACCGCGACGACCGCCAGGTCGCCGTGCGCGACCTGGCGCGCGTCAGCGACATGATCCTGGTGG
>CAXTOE010000276.1:1869-2315 GCA_964245685.1 uncultured Acetobacteraceae bacterium
GGCTGGCGGGGCGGCGCACGGGCCGGCCGGTGCAGATCGCGTTCCGCCGCGAGGCGGCGTGCGTCGGCGCCTTCAGCCGGCACGCGATGCGGATCCGCGTGCGCGCCGGCGCCGATCGCGACGGGCGGCTGACGGCACTCGGCATCGACCTGCTGTCCGACACCGGCGCCTACGGCAATCACGGCCCCGGCGTGATGTTCCATGCCTGCCACGCCCCGCTCGCCATCTATCGCTGCGCGGCCAAGCGGGTGGACGCGCGGGCGGTCTACACCCACACCCCGCCGGCCGGCGCCTTCCGGGGCTACGGGCTCGGCCAGGGCGTGTTTGCCGTGGAATCCGCGATCGACGAGCTGGCCCGCCTTGCCGGGCGGGACCCGATCCGGTTCCGCGCCGCAAACATGATCGGGCCGGACGATCCGCTGGTCTCGCACGGCGCGCCGCTGCGG
>CAXTOE010000276.1:2325-4403 GCA_964245685.1 uncultured Acetobacteraceae bacterium
CGAGCTCGGCGCCGCACGATGTCGAGTTCGGCAGCTACGGGCTCGACCAGTGCCGCGCCCGGGTGCGCGACGCCCTGGCGGTGCCGGAGGCGGAACCGGCGGCCGTGGGCGACGAGTGGGTGGTCGGACAGGGTGTCGCGATCGCGATGATCGAGACCATCCCGCCGCACGGCCACAGGGCCGACGCCCGCCTGGAGGCGAGGCCGGACGGGAGCTACGCGCTGACCGTCGGCACCGCCGAGTTCGGCAACGGCACCAGCACCGTCCATGTGAGGATCGCCGCCCGCGTGCTCGGCGTCGATCCCGACCGGATCACCCTGTTCCGTTCCGACACCGCCAGCCTCGGCTACGACACCGGCGCCTACGGCAGCAGCGGCACCATCGTCGCCGGACAGGCGACGGAGCGTGCCGCGCGCGACCTGCTGCGGCAGCGCGCGGATGGCGGCGACGGCCCGCTGGTCGGCACCGGATCGTTCGAGGGCCGCATGCGCTCGACCTCCTTCAACGTGCAGGGCTTCCGGGTGGCGGTGCATCGCGGCACCGGCCGCTTGCGTATCCTGCGCAGCGTGCACGCCGCGGATGCCGGCAGGGTGATTGACCCGGCGCAGTGCACCGGCCAGGTCGAGGGCGGCGTCGCGCAGGCGATCGGGGCGGCGCTGACGGAGCAGCTCGTGCTCGACGCGGACGGCGCGATCTCGAATCCGTCCTTCCGCGACTACCACGTGCCACGGATGGCCGACCTGCAGCGGCCCGAGGTGTGGTTCGCCGACACCCACGATCCGCTCGGGCCGTTCGGCGCGAAGTCGATGAGCGAGAGCCCGTTCAACCCGGTCGCGGCGGCGCTGGCGAACGCGATCCACGACGCGACGGGGCTGCGGCTGCGTGCGACGCCGTTCCGCGCGGACGTCGTGCACGCGGCCCTGGCGACCGGTGGCGACGTCACAGCAGCAGCGGCCGGGCCGGCAGGTAGTCTAGGCTGAAGGCGCGCCGCCACTCGGTCTGCCGTGGCAGCAGCCCGAAGCCCAGCATGAACTCGTAGGTCGCCTGCCAGCGTGCCTCCGTCATGACGCCGACGCCGCCATGCGCCGCGTCGCCACCGGAGCAGACACGCATCGATCGCAGGGTGGCGATCGCGCAGTCCATCAGCTTCTCGTCCAGCTGCGGATTGTCGCGCCGGATGAGCGCGTTGCCGGCCGACGGCTCCGGCCCGAGATAGTCGCGATAGCCCAGGACGGAGGCCTCCAGGAACGCCCGCAGCCGTGCGGGATCGCGTTCCGCCACGTCGCGCCGGGTGACCACCGTGCAGGAGTAGGTGGGATAGCCGTATTGGTGGAACGGGAAGAAGCGGAACCTGGTGCCGGCGCGACCGAGCGTGCACGGCTCTGCGGTGGCGATCGCCTGGATGGCGACGCTGCGGTCCAGCACGAAGGGCTGCAGGTTGTCGGTGTACGGCCGCATCTGGTCGTCGGTGAAGCCGAACCGGTGCTTCAGCCAGGGCCAGAAGCCGGCGAGCGAGTTGCTCGAGATCATCAGCTGGTGGTTCCTCAGATCCTCGATCCGCGCCACGTCGTCGTGGGCGAGCAGGCCTTCCAGGTCGTACTGGAACATCGCCGCCACCGTCACCACCGGGATGCCCTGGGCGACCTGCGTCAGCACCTGGGTGTCGAAGCCGATGATCGCATCGACCTCGCCGGTCATCAGCAGCTGCGTGATGTTCAGCTGCGGCGAGCCGCTGCGGATCACGACGTCCAGGCCGGCGGCACGGTAGAGCCCCGTCGCCTCGGCCTGGTAGAAGCCGCCCTGGTCCGGCTGCGCGTACCAGTTGGTCACCAGGGTGAAGGGACTGGCCGCGCGGGCAGGGCGGATGAACGGGGCGGCCAGGCCTCCCGGCACGCCCATGGCGAGACTGGCGAGCAGCAGGCGTCGACGAGCCGGATTCATGGCGATCAGGTCCTGTCCGATGGTGGTCGTGCGCGGCACGTGCCGCCGGTCGAGGAGATGCCGATCGACCGTGGCCCGCCCTGCTCAGAACTCCAGCAGGGTCTCGCGCAGGGTGCTGGTGGTGTAGGCGGTGCGGG
>CAXTOE010000277.1:0-653 GCA_964245685.1 uncultured Acetobacteraceae bacterium
GGTCATGTCCATGATCCTTCACGCGCGAGAGGATCGCCTCATGCCGTCCCGCGCCAGGCTGCAAGACCGTTCGGGCGCGCCGGTTCTCGTGCTCGACGAAGCTCCCCGGATGGTGATGGGCCGCCGTCTCAACCGGATGGGCGCTCCATGCTAGCCGATGGGAATGCTGCACCTGATCAAGCTCGCGGTCGGAGTCGCGGACCCGGCGGCGCTCGCCGCGCGGCAGGCCTCCCGCGCGCGCGAGACCGGCGCGCATGACGGCCGGCCGTTCCTGCGCACCCGCAACTTCCCGCGTCGGGCCGACGAGATCCTCGAGGGCGGCTCGATCTACTGGGTGATGTCCGGCGTGCTGCTGTGCCGGCAGCATGTGGTCGAGATCACCACCGACCGACGTGACGACGGCACGCCCTGCACCGCCATCATCCTCGACGGCCCGAGCATCGCGGTCGTGCCCAGGATGATCCGGCCGTTCCAGGGCTGGCGCTACCTCACCCCGGCGGACGCACCCGACGACCTCGACAGCCTGCCGCAGGCCTCCGGAGACCCGCTTCCGCCGGCGCTGCGACGCGCGCTCGCCGCCCTCTGCCTGCTCTGAAGATCGGGGTCCGGGGCCTCGGGCCCCGGCGGGTCCAGGGCAGCGCCCAGGCCTGTCA
>CAXTOE010000277.1:663-4388 GCA_964245685.1 uncultured Acetobacteraceae bacterium
CCCCCTCCCCGCCCGCTCCCCCCCGGGGGCGCGGCCCGCGGCCCCCCCCCCGGGTCCAGGGCAGCGCCCTGGCCTGTCACGGGACTGTGGCCGATCCGCAATACGTGCTCGGCAATCGGAGCTCGCTGCGGCTCCTGCTGCAACCCAAGATTGATCGTGGCCGCCGTTTCGCGACACCATCGCGGCACGATGCACCGCTGGCCGGTCCTGTGCGCCCTGCTCACGCTCGCGGCCTGCGGCGGCGGCCGCATGGGCTACGGTCCCGGCCTCGCGAGCTATCCCGAACCGGGTCCGCCGGGCGATCCGTGGCGTCCCTATATCCGGCAGGCCGCCAACCGCTTCAGCGTGCCGCAGCGCTGGATCCGCGCGGTGATGCAGCAGGAATCCGGCGGCCACGAGTACCGCGACGGCCGCCCGATCACCTCCCCCGCGGGTGCCATGGGACTGATGCAGCTGATGCCGGCCACCTACGCCGACATGCAGAGCCAGAACGGCCTGGGCAACGACCCCTATGAGCCGCACGACAACATCCTGGCCGGCACCGCCTATATCAGGCTGATGTATGCGCGGTACGGCGCGCCGGCGTTCCTCGCCGCGTACAATGCCGGTCCGCAGCGGCTCGATGATTACCTCGGCACCGGACGGAACCTGCCGAACGAGACCGTGCGCTACGTCGCCGCCATCGCCCCGCGGCTGGGCGGCGAGGTCGCCATGACCGGGCCGCTCTCCGCCTATGCCGGCGCGCCGGATCGTCCCGCCCTGCCGTTCGCCGCGTCGGTCCGTCTGGCCGCCTATCGGATACCGGCGCCAGATGCCGCGACCGCCTGCGCGCAGGATCCCGACGCCGCCTATGATCCGGAACTGCCGTGCCGCACGGCGCGGCGGATGCAGCCCGCCATCTTCCCGGCGGCGAGGCCGCGCGCCGTGCCGGTCGCGATGCAGATCGCGGCGGCTCCGGTCAGCGCCATCTACCAGGCGTCTGCCTTCTATCAGGCGCCCACCGCGAGCCGGCGCGACGTCTCCTACGCCCTCGGGTCCTACGGCGCCTGGGCAGTTCAGGTCGGCGCCTACGATTCTCCCGGACAGGCGCACTTCGCCAGCACGATGGCGCGCCAGGCCGCCTACACGCAGCTCTCCGGCAGCCGCGTCCTGGTGCAGCCGACCAGCCGGTTCGGCCGCACCGTGCTGTATCGCGCCCGCCTCGCCGGGCTGGCGCGCGCCGATGCCGGTGCCGCCTGCCAAGCCCTGGAGCAGCACAGCATCCCCTGCATGATCGTCGCCCCGGGAAGCTGAACCGCGGTCGGCGCCGCCCGTTCCTGTGCCGGAAACAGGAGACCGCCATGCCACAGATCATCGATCTCGCCCCGCACGATCCGCTGCCAGACGGGCCGGCGCTGGTGCTGCTGCGACGTTTCGAGGAGGACGATCCGAGGCAGATCATGATCGAGGTGGTGGCGCTGGACGATCACCACACGGAGTCCAACGCGCGCATGACCAACGCCGATGGCCTGCCGCCGTCGTGGGAAGAGGCGAGCGGACGCGCGGAGGCGATGGCGGACGAGGCGAAGCTGCCGATGCTGTACCGGATCGACCGCACCGCGGGTCCGCGCGAGCAGGAGATCGTCGCGCATGACGGCGATCGCTCCGCCAACATGGAGGCGCTGGACGATTCCGACCTCGAGGACGGCGAACCCGGCCCCGACATGCGGGATCGCAACAACAACGCTGCGCCGCGTCGGTTCTAGCGCGGCGCACGCACCGTTCGCGAGCGGGATTGACGTGCCCGAAGGCGCGTGGGATAGGCCGGTGCTGCAAATCACTCGCAATTGCACCATTGGTCGGCGGCGACGGGATGCGCCCCTCCGCCTCCGGTGGGCAGCCTTCATCGGAGACACCCGCATGATCCATCCCCGGCGCGGCAGGCGATCCCAGCTGGCGAGCGTGCTCCTGCTCGCCGGCGTGGCGACCGCGATGCGGTGCGGCGCCGGCGCCCGCGCCGCGACGACGGTGCTGACCCTGTACAGCGCGCAGCACCAGCAGATGGTGGAGACGGTGATTGCCGCCTTCACCAAGCAGACCGGCATCACCGTCAAGGCGCGCTACGGCGAGGCACCCGAGATCGCGAGCCAGATCGCGCGCGAGGGCGCCTCGTCACCGGCCGACATCTACTTCACCGAGAACTCGCCGGAGCTGATGCTGCTGGACGGCAAGGGCCTGCTGGCGCCGATCGCCGCCGCCAGCCTGGCGCAGGTGCCGGCCAAGTACAGCGCGCCCGACGGCAGGTGGATCGGCGTGTTCGCGCGCGAGAACGTGCTCGACTTCAACACGTCGATGATGCGCGACGAGCGCCTGCCCGCCTCGCTGCTGGACCTGGCGAAGCCGGAATGGCACGGCAAGATCGCCTTCGCGCCGACCGACGCCGACTTCCTGCCGCTGGTGGCCGCGGTCTCCGCGCTGAAGGGGCAGGCCGCGACGGTGCAGTGGCTGCAGGGGTTGAAGGCGAACGGCCAGGTGTTCGACGACGACGAGGGCGTGGTCGCCGCGGTCGATCGCGGCGCGGTCGCGGTGGGCATCATCAACAGCTACTATTTCGAGCGGCAGCGGGCCGAGACCGGGGCAGCGCACAGCGCGATCCACCATTTCAGCGACGGCGATGTCGGCGCCCTGGTCAACGTGTCGGGTGCCGCGGTGCTGCGGTCGTCGAAGAACCCGGCGGCGGCGCAGCGCTTCATCGCCTTCCTGGTCAGCAAGCCGGTGCAGGCGATGGTCGCGCGCGCGATCGTCGACTGCGAGTACCCGCTCGCCGCCGGGGTTCCGGCGAACCCGGCGCTGAAGCCGTTCGACCAGCTGCAGCCGCCGCCGCTGACCGTGGCGCAGCTGGGCGACGATCGCGAGGCGGCGCGACTGCTGCGCCGCGCCGGGCTGCTCTGATGCGCACCGGGGCCACCTGATCGGCGAGCACCGGCACGCCCCGGGAACGGCCGGCCCTGTCCTGCCCGCGACCTTCCGTCGCGGCCGCGGCGCAGCCTGGCCGCCGCTGGGGTTGCTCGTTGCCGCGGCGGCGGCGGCGGCGCTGGTGCTGCTGCCGCTCGGCTACACCGCCATCGAGGCGAGCCAGGTCGCACGCGATGACATCGCCGACCTGCTGCTTCGCCCGCTGGTCGGGGTGCTGCTGTTCCATACGCTGGCGCTGGTCTGCTGCACCACGCTGCTCGCCGGTCTGCTCGGGACCGCCGCCGCCTGGTTCGTCGAGCGCACCCGGCTGCCCGGACGCCGGGCCTGGGCGGTGCTGACCGCGGTGCCGCTGGCGGTACCCCCCTTCATCTCCAGCTTCGCGTGGGTCTCGCTCAGCCCGGCGCTGCAGGGCTTCGGCGGCGCGTTGCTGGTGGTCACTGGCGCCTACTATCCGCTCGTCTACCTGCCGGTCGCGGCGGCGCTGCGCGGCATGGATCCGGCGCTGGAGGAGACGGCGCGCGCGCTGGGGCTCGGGCCATACGCCTGCTTCCGGCGGGTCGTGCTGCCGCAGCTTCGCCCGGCCCTGCTCGGCGGCATGCTGCTGGTGGCGCTGAACACGCTGGTGGAGTTCGGAGCCTTCGCCCTGCTGCGGTTCCGCACCTTCACCACCGAGATCTATGCCGAGTATCGCACCGGGTTGGACGGGCCGGAGCCGGCGCTGCTGGCGATGGTGCTGGTGGCGCTATGCCTGCTCTGCCTGCTGGCGGAGG
>CAXTOE010000278.1:0-4383 GCA_964245685.1 uncultured Acetobacteraceae bacterium
GCGGTGATCACCACCCCGACGATCGCGACGGCGACGCCGGCCAGGCAGAGCACCACCGAGAGCACGATGTTGCCCATCGCCTGTCCGGCACGGCCGTCGCGTATCAGCTCGAGCGTCTGCAGGCTGAAGGAGGAGAAGGTGGTGAAGCCGCCGCAGAGACCGACCATGACGAAGCTGCGCATGTCGCCGGAGGCGACGAAACGACCATCGGTGGCGGTCAGCGTGCCGAAGAAGCCGATCACGAACGAGCCGATCACGTTGATGAGGATCGTGCCCCAGGGGAAACTCGGTCCGGTCAGCGCGACCATGACGGTGCCGAGCCACGCGCGCAGGATGCTGCCGATCGCGCCACCCAGGCCGATCAGGGCGTAGTTCAGCATGCGGCGGCCCTCGGGCCGGCGTCATTCCTGGTCCGGTGCGACGAGAACCGCGCTGGCGGCATGGACATACTCCCCCCGTGGACGCTCGATCCGGATCGGCAGGAGTCATCAGCCCAAGCATGGGCGGTTGAAGGGGAACCCCATCCCCTATCGTCCAAGTATGGCACGACGAGGCTGGCCTCTCAACGCGCTCGTCCACCGCTGCACCGGGATGCCGGCACTGTCCGCCTGCCCCTACGGTCTGTGCGGATTTCCGCCCATTATCACGCGGGCCGCCGGCGCCAAGTTCTGCACCTGTTCAGAGGGAGTTGATCATGTCCAACATCGGCCAGAACGCGGACCGTTCCGGAAGCTTTTCCTTGGGCGAGCGGGCCGTGCGGCGCCTCGGCTACGGCGCCATGCAGCTCGCTGGGCCCGGCGTGTTCGGACCGCCGAGGGATCGTGACGCGGCCCTCGCGGTGCTGCGCGAGGCGGTCGCCGCCGGCGTGAACCACATCGACACCAGCGACTTCTACGGCCCGCACGTCACCAACCAGCTGATCCGCGAGGCGCTGTCACCATACCCGGACGATCTGGTCATCGTCACCAAGGTCGGCGCCGTGCGCGGCGCGGATAAGTCCTGGAACCCGGCCTTCTCGCCCGAGGAACTGACCCGGGCGGTGCACGACAACCTCCGCAACCTAGGCCTCGACGCGCTCGACGTGGTGAACCTCCGCGTCATGTTCAGTATCCATGGCCCCGCCGAGGGGTCGATCGAGGCGCCGCTCGCCGTCCTGGCCGAGCTGCAGCGCCAGGGACTGGTACGTCACGTGGGCCTGAGCAACGTGACCCCCGCGCAGGTCGCGCAAGGACGCCGGGTCTGCGACATCGTCTGCGTGCAGAACTCCTACAACCTGGCGCACCGCGGCGACGACGCCCTGATCAACGATCTTGCCCGCGATGACATCGCCTACGTGCCGTTCTTCCCGCTCGGCGGGTTCAGCCCGCTGCAATCCTCCCTCCTGTCCGACGTGGCGAGCCGCCTCGGCGCCACGCCGATGCAGGTGGCGCTGGCCTGGCTGCTGCGCCGCGCGCCCAATCTCCTGCTGATCCCGGGCACCTCGTCGGTCGGCCACCTGCGCGAGAACCTCGCCGCGGCGGCAGTCGCGCTGCCGGACGACGCGATCCGGGCGCTCGACGGTGTGGCCGACGACGGCGCCGGCTGACCGCACCGGCCCGGCAGGCGCCGCGCGACGTCAGATGTGCAGCGCCCGGCCGTCGGCTGCGAGGGCCGCCTCCTTGACCGCCTCGCTCAGCGTGGGATGGGCGTGGCAGATACGGGCCACGTCCTCGGCGCTGGCGCCGAACTCCATCGCGGTGACGAGCTCGGCGATCAGCGTGCCGGCATCCGGACCCAGGATGTGGGCGCCGAGGATGCGGTCGGTCTTGCGGTCGGTCAGGATCTTGACGAAGCCGTCGGTGTTGCCGATGGCGCGCGCGCGGGCGTTGGCGGTGAACGGGAACTTGCCGAC
Organism: uncultured Acetobacteraceae bacterium; assembly: GCA_964245685.1. Classification (GTDB taxonomy): domain Bacteria; phylum Pseudomonadota; class Alphaproteobacteria; order Acetobacterales; family Acetobacteraceae; genus Lichenicoccus. Next base: position 1,892 of record CAXTOE010000278.1, read on the forward strand.
GACGTAGTCGGCTCCCTCCGCCTTGAGGTCCTCCTCGATGCGTCCCACCGCCGCCACCTCCGGCCAGGTATAGACCACCGCCGGGATCGCGTCGTAGTTCACGTGGCCGGCCTGTCCCACCAGCATCTCGGCGAGCGCCACGCCCTCCTCCTCGGCCTTGTGGGCGAGCATCGGGCCCGCGATCACGTCGCCGATGGCATGGATCGAGGGCACGCTGGTCGCGTAGTGCGCGTCGGTGACGACGCGGCCGCGCTCGTCGAGCGCCACGCCCACCTCCTGCAGCCCGATATGCTCGCTCACCGCGCGTCGGCCGATCGCGACCAGCACGATGTCGGCTTCGATCGTCTCCGCGGTGCCGCCGCGTGCCGGCTCGACGGTCAGGGTGACGCCGGTCTCGCCGGCTTCGGCCGCGGTGACCTTGGAGCCAAGCCGGAACTGCAGGCCCTGCTTGCCGAGCACGCGATGGAACGCCTTGGCGACCTCGGCGTCGATCCCGGGCACGATCCGGTCGAGATACTCGATCACCGTCACCTTCGCACCCAGCCGGTGCCAGACCGAGCCGAGTTCCAGCCCGATCGCGCCGCCGCCGATCACCACCAGGTGCTTCGGCACCTCGGCCAGCTCCAGCGCTCCGGTGGAGGTGACGATACGCTTCTCGTCGATGGCGATGCCGGGCAGCGCGATGCTGTCGCTGCCGGTGGCGATGACGATGTTCTTGGCCGAGAACGACTTGTCCGCCACCTCGACCTGATTGGGACCGGTCACCCGCCCGACGCCCTTCAGCCAGGTGACGCCGTTCTTCTTGAACAGGAACTCGATGCCCTTGACGTTGGCCTCGACCACGCCGGCCTTGCGGCGGTGCATGCGGTCCAGGTCGAGCCTGACGGACTCGATCATGACGCCGTGCTCGGCGAAGCCGGCGCTCGCCTCGTGGAAGTTCTCCGAGGATTGCAGCAGCGCCTTGGACGGGATGCAGCCGATGTTCAGGCAGGTGCCGCCGAGCGTGGCGCGGCTCTCGACGCAGGCGGTGCGCAGGCCGAGCTGGGCGGCGCGGATCGCGCAGACATAGCCGCCCGGGCCGGCGCCGATCACGATCAGGTCGTAGTTGGTCTGCTCCACGCTCGCGGCCGGTGCCGCCGGCGCTTCGGTCGGCGGCGGCGGCGCCGGCTTGGCGGGGCTGCCGGTCGAGGCCGGCAGCGCTTCGGGCGCAGACGCGGCGGGCGCGGCCGCTGCTGACGACGAGCCGGCCCGGGCATCGATCGTGCCCAGCAGCGCCCCGACCTCGACCTCCTCGCCCTCGGCCGCGGCGAGCGCGCCGAGCACCCCGGCCTCCGGCGCGTTGACCTCGACGCTGACCTTGTCGGTCTCCAGCTCGGCGATCGGCTCGTCGGCCGCGACCGCGTCGCCCGCCTGCTTGAGCCAGCGCGACACCGTCGCCGTGGTCACGCTCTCGCCCAGCGTGGGCACCTTGATCTCGGTCGCCATGATCCTGTGTCTCGTCCTCGGCAGTCTTTGGAAGGAGGGCGGGGCGCAGCCCCGCATCGGCCGGGCCTCAGGCCCCGGGCCGCTCCGGATATGGGGTCGCCAGGGCAAAATCCGATCAGGTGGACTCACCTGATCGGATGGTTTTGCCCGCTTCTCAATATTATAGAGCACTTCCCGAGCCGATCGGCTCGGGAAGCGCCCTAGAGCCCGAGCAGGAGCCGGCGCGGGTCCTCGACGCCCTCTTTCACCCGCACCAGGAAGCTGACCGCCTCGCGGCCGTCGACGATGCGGTGGTCGTAGGACAGGGCGAGGTACATCATCGGCCGTATCACCACCTGCCCCTTCACCGCGATCGGGCGCTCCTGGATCTTGTGCATACCCAGGATCGCCGACTGCGGCGGGTTGAGGATCGGCGTCGACATCAGCGAGCCGTAGATGCCGCCGTTGGTGATCGAGAAGGTGCCCCCGGTGAGCTCGTCGAGCTTCAGCGCGCCGTCGCGGGCGCGCTTGCCGTAGCCGGCGATGCCGCGCTCGATCTCGGCGAAGCTCATGCGGTCGGCGTCGCGCAGCACCGGCACCACCAGCCCGTTCGCGCCGCCGACGGCGATGCCCATGTGCACGAACTCGCGGTAGATCACGTCGTCGCCGCTGATCTCGGCGTTGACCGCCGGGAACTCCTTGAGCCCCGCGACGCAGGCGCGCACGAAGATCGACATGAAGCCGAGGCGAGCGCCGTCGTGCTTCTTCTCGAACGCCTCGCGATACTCGGCGCGCATCGCCATCGCGGCACTCATGTCCACCTCGTTGAAGGTGGTGAGGATCGCCGCGGTGTTCTGCGCGTCCTTCAGCCGGCCGGCGATGGTCTTGCGCAGCCGGGTCATCTTGACCCGCTCCTCGCGCCGATCGTCGGTGCGCGGCGGCGGCGGCGCGGCACGGGCGACCACGGGTGTCGCGGGACGCTCGAGGAAGGAGAGCACGTCGCCCTTGGTGATGCGGCCGTCCTTGCC
>CAXTOE010000279.1:0-4376 GCA_964245685.1 uncultured Acetobacteraceae bacterium
CACCTTGATCGCCGCGAACACCTGCGCTTCCGTCGACTCGGTGCCGTCGATGTCGCGCGCTCGCGCGCGTGCCGCATCGAGGGTGGAACAGACCTGCAGCACGGCGGCGCGAAACCGTCGCGTCTCGGCTTCGACCTCGCCCGGCTCGAGACGTCTCGGCGGCGGAAGGCTGTGGTCCGGCAGGTAGACGAACGCGCGACCGACGGCGATCCCCTCGTTGCCCGAGATACCGGACAGCCGGACCGCGCGATGTCCGGCAGCCGGAGCCAGCTCGTGGGCCGACGACGGCGTCTCGTCGGGCGGCGCCGCCGCCTCGCTCCTTCCCGAGACGTAGGCGGTGATCTCCATCAGTGCCGCCGCGGCATCCTCGCCCTCGGTGCGGATCCGGATCCGGTCTCCCTCCTTGACCGTCATGAGCATGATCTTGACGGTGCTCTTGGCGTTCGCCGACTTCTCGCCCTTGAAGATCTCTATGTTGGCCCGGAAGCTCTTGGCGAGCTGGGCAAGACGGGCGGCGGGACGGGCGTGCAGCCCTTCCTCCAGCACCACGGTCGCATCCTGTTCCAGGAACATGGTCGTCTCCCGCCGGTCGTCGGCTATCCCGGACACGCTCTTCGGTCTCGATCAGCCCGCACCCACGACCTCGATCGTCGTGCCCGACCGCAGCAGCGCACGAAGCCGATCCGCCGCCACCGTCTCGATGCAGATCTCTCCGGGTCGCTCCGCGGTCGCGGCTCCGTTGAAGGAGAACACGACGTGGCCGAGTTCCGAGACCTTCTGCCATGCCGTGTCACCGACGGCGGTGATGCGGAACTGCTGGTCGGCGATGCGCAGCGCGTCGCCGGCGACAGGGGGTGCCGCGGCGGCGCGATCGGCTTCGTGCAGGATCGACACCTCGGCGAGTTCGGGCGGCGCACCGAGCGCGAACAGGATCAGCACGCCCTGTTCGAGCAGCTCCGGCGCTTCGGTCCCGACATCGCGTATCGTGGTGCTGTAGAGAGTGACCATGTGACCCGTCCTCAGTGCCTCGCGTCAGCCAGTCGGCCGATGCCGCTCCGGTAAGATCCTGCGCCGCGAACCGAGGATGCGCTCTCAGTAGAGGCCGAAGCTGAACAGCCACGCGATCACGACGGCGATCGGCCCGGTGACCTGTCGGCTGATCAGGATGGCGGGAACGCCGATCTTTATCGTGTTCTGCTTCGCCTCTCCCAGCGCCAGCCCCACCGGCACGAAGTCGCAGCCGACCTGCGTGTCGAAGGCGAACAGCGCGGGCAGGGCGAACTGCGGCGCGATCGTGCCGTCCCCGATCTGCTGGCCGATCAGCACGCCGATGACCTGGGCGATGACAGCGCCCGGACCTAGCACCGGCGAGAGGAACGGCAGGCCGCAGATCGCCGACAGCAGCAGCAGGCCGATCAGGCTGCCGCCGAGCGGGGTCAGGATGTGGGCGATGATCGAGCCCAGGCCGGTGGCGTTGATGACGCCGATGAGCATGCAAACGAAGGCCATGAACGGCAGGATGGTGCGGACCACCTGGTCGATGGCGCGCCTGCCGCTCTGGAACAGCACGTTGACCACGCCGCCCATGGCGCGGCCGATATTGGCGATGAAGCCGGTGAAGCCGCCATCCATCCCGGAGGCCGGTGCCGCGGGCTTGGTCACGAACGGCGTCGCCGGAGCTGCCGCCACGGCCGGAGCCGCCGAGGTGTCGGCAGCCGCCGCATCGCCGTCGACCGGGATCAGGTTCTCCGGCTTGACCCCGGAGACGTAGATATCCTCGGTGATGAACTGCGCCAGCGGGCCGGACTGCCCGACCGAGGTCAGGTTGATCGTCGGCAGACGCTTGCGCGGATAGACCCCGCAGCGCGCGGTGCCGCCGCAATCGATCACGACGGCCGCGATCTCGCTCTCCAGCGGAGGCGACCGGAAGCCGTCGATCGCGGTGGCGCCGGTCAGCTCGGCGAGCCGTTGCGCCACCGGCGGTATGCCGCCGCCGGTGACCGCGACGATCTTGTCACGTTGCTGGGTGGGCTGGATCACCAGCGGGCCGCCCCAGCCCTGTCCGCCTCTCTCGACGCGCACGGCCTTGAACTGGCCTGCCCGTGATCCGGTCGTTACCTGATCCATCGCCATCCCCGATCTCAACCGGCGTTCCTGCACCGTGTTATGTCGTCCGGCCGGCAAGCCGCGCCGGCAAAGCCGTCTGCTGCTAGAGTGCCACTCCCTGGCGGCGCGCGAAGAACAGCGTGACCCGCTCCGTCACGATGCCGCGGAACAGGATGACCACGAGGCCCGCGATGAAGTAGCGCACTGCCAGCGGTCCCAGCGGAAGATGCAGACGCGTCAGCCCGTGGGCGACGCCGAGCCAGACGAACAGCTCGCTGGAGTTGCCGTGCGGGAACAGCCCGGTGATCGGGTGGCAGAAGGACACCGCGGAGTCGTAGAAGGCGGGCTTATGCTTCTCCTCGATGAAGACGCCGAACGTGTAGGCCATCGGATTGGTCAGGAAGAACATCGCCAGCACCGGAAGCACCGTGTAGCGGGTGACCGCGTAGCGGCCCGCGAAGCGCGCCAGGTTATGGACGCGCTGCTCGCCGACCATCTCGATCAGGGCGTACACCGCCGTCAGCAGCACGATCAGCGTCGGCAGGATGCCGGTGACGAAGGCGACGAACGTCCTGCCGCCCTCGTTGAACACGCCGATGAAGGCTTCGGCGAAATGCGAAAGCATCAGCATCTTTTCCTCCCCTCACTGTTGCCACGAGTGTCGACTCGCCGGCGGATCCGCAGCGGCCTCGCGCACCGCGGCGGCCGGTTCAGCCGGGCTGGGCCGCCGGCCGTGATGCGGTCGACGTCGCTCTCTCGGCGATGATCCTGTCGACCTGCTCGACCGCGCGTCGGAACGCCTCGGCCAGACGCGCGTCTCGCGGTCGGAAGGCCGCACCGCTTCGGAACTGCTCGATGTCGAGGCCGGCCAGCGCGGGCAGGGGCTTGAACTTAGCCCATACGGTGCGCCCCTGCATTGCCAGCGCCTGCCGCACCGCGCCCGAGGGCGACACCACCAGGATGGTGATGGCACCACGGCCGAAGCGGGCACGCGCGCTGCCGGTTCCGACATAGCCGTCGTTCCACTGGCTGGAGAGCCGGTCGAGGACCAGCCGGTAGTGTCGCATCTGCAACATCGTGCCAGCGATCTGCAGGACCCAGCAGACACCGAACAACAGCAGTCCTGTTCCCCAACCCATCACCGAGGTCCTCAGGTTCTATGCATCCGGATGCATCGCTCGTCCGACCTTTAGACCACAACATTTATGTCAAGATACGTCAAGATGTATGATAAGAAAATAAACCAGTCGGGACGGACATCTCGCCTCGTCTCGCGCGGTGTTGTGCAGTGCCGCAAATGCGCCGCGCGACCGGATGAAATCAGTCGTGCAAGCGGGTATGGGAGCACGATCTCCTGGTTACAAAAATCTTGACGCGCGCACGATTGTTCCATCACCTTCCGCGGGAGGGAGCGGCTCGACCCGCTCGGATCGGCCGTGACGGTCGGAACAGGATTGGGATCATGAGCATCGTTCTGGAGCTTGCACGACGCGCGGAAGAAGGACGTCCGGTCCGCGTCGGGCTGATCGGCAGCGGAGAGATGGGCACCGACATCGTCACGCAGCTCTCCCTGATGTCCGGCATCGACCTCGCCGTCCTGGCGGAGATGCGCATCGACATGGCCTGGACCGCTCTCGACGTCGCGGGCATCCCTCGGACGGCAGCCCGGCTCTGTGCCGGACGCACGGAGGTCGAGGAGGCGATCCATCTCGGCAAAATCGCGATCACGCAGGACAGCACGGCGGCGTGCAGCGCGGCACAGGTCGATGTCATCATCGACGCGACCGGCAACCCCGGCATCGGCGCCGAGCTGGCGCTGCACGCGATGCGCCACGGCAAGCACGTGGTGATGATGAACGTCGAGGCGGACGTGACCGTCGGCGCGATGCTGGTCCGCGAGGCGCGACGCGCCGGCGTGGGCTACTCGCTGGGTGCGGGCGACGAGCCGAGTGCGGCGATGGAGATCATCAACTTCGTCCGCAGCCTCGGCTATCCGATCGTCGCCGCCGGCAAGGGCAAGAACAACCCGCTGCGCTTCGACGCCAAGCCGGTGGAATACGAGGAGGAAGCCCGGCTCCGGCACATGAACCCGCGCATGCTGGTCGAGTTCATCGACGGCTCCAAGACCATGATCGAGATGTGCGCGATCGCCAACGCGACCGGCCTGGTCCCCGACCGTCCCGGCATGCACGGTCCGGCAGCGTCGCGGGACCAGCTCTCCAGCATGCTGATCCCGGCCGCCGACGGCGGTCTGCTCTCGCGCTCCGGGG
>CAXTOE010000280.1:0-4022 GCA_964245685.1 uncultured Acetobacteraceae bacterium
GTCACGCCGGGCCACGTGTTCCCGTTGCGCGCGGCGCCCGGCGGCGTGCCGGCGACGCGGCCGCCCTACCGCGAGCGAAGATGCCGGGCTAGGCTGCGACGCACCGACCTCCCGGCCGCGCGTGCCGGCGCGGCGGGCGATCCAGGAGGCCCGGCGGCCTTGGCGGGGATGAACCACATGCGCGACGATCCCCGGTTGACGTCCTCGCGGCCCGCACGCGTGCGAGCCGCCGCCTGAGCCTCGGCGATGTCGCCCGGCCTCGCGATGACCGATCCGCTGCTGCCGCTGATCCTCGCCAGCCTGTTGTTGCCGGCCGCCGTCGTCATCCCGCGCCTGAGCCCGCGCTGGCCGCTGTGGGCGGGCGTGCTGGCGCGCATCGTCGTCTTCGTCTCGCTGACGCTGCTGGTGCAGAGGATCCTGGTCTCGCCGCTGCGGCCGCGTTTCAGCAGCGCCCATGCCGGCCAGCAGCTCTGGGAGCAGCTGATCGAGGCCGGCTGGTGGCTGGTCGCGGCACGGGTGGCGGTCGGCTTCGCCAGGCTGTTCGTGGTGCTGGAGAACCGGCCGCACGAGACCCAGATCGTCTCCGACCTGCTGGCCGGCGCGATCTATGTTCTCACCGCGCTCGCGATCATCAATTTCTGCTTCGGCGTGCCGATCGGCGGCCTGCTGGCGACCTCCGGCGTCATCGCCATCGTCCTCGGCCTGGCGCTGCAGAGCACCCTGTCCGACGTGTTCTCGGGCGTCGCGGTCGGGCTGGAGCGGCCGTACAAGGTGGGCGACCTGGTCTGGGTGGAAGGCGGCATCGAAGGCCGGGTGCTGCAGGTGAACTGGCGCTCGACCCACATCGCGACCATCCAGGACAACATCGCGGTGGTGCCCAACAGCATCATGGCGAAGGCCCGGCTGGTGAACCGGAGCGCGCCGACCTCGCGACGCGGCGACACCGCCAGCGTGAGCCTCGACGCCAACGCGGTGCCCGAGCAGTGCCTGGCGACGCTGGACGCTGCGGTCCGCGCCTGCCGCGTGATGCTGTCCGAGCCGCGCCCGAGCATCGCCTGCACCGGGATGCACGGCGAGGGCACGGTCTACGAGATCAGCTTCTCGGTCGATTCGAGCGACCACCTCTCGGCGGCGCGCACCGAGCTGTTCGGCCAGATCCACCGGCACCTGCGCCACGGCGGGATCGCGCTCGCGGTCGCCGGCCTCGCCGCCCCGCCGCCGGTGCCGATCCCGACGCCGGTCGAGCTGATGCGGCAGTCCGACCTGTTCGGCGTGATCGAGCCGGCCGAGCGCGACCTGCTCGCGGAGTATTTCACGCCGCAGTGGCTGCAGGCCGGCGCCACGCTGATCCGCGAGGGCGAGATGCCGGAGGCGCTCTTCCTGCTCGCCTCCGGCACCGCCGAGATCACCCGGGAGGGGCCCGCCGGGCCGCGCGTCGTCTACCGCATGAGCCCCGGCGAGAGCCTCGGCACCGTCGGGCTGATCAGCGGCAGCCCCTACACCGCGACCGCCACCGCGCTCACCGCGGTGAAGGTCTACCGCCTCGACAAGGCGGACATCGCGAAGGCGCTGAAGGTGCGGCCGCAGCTGGCGGCGGCGCTGGAGGTGCTGGTGCAGCGCGGGCAGGAGGCGCTGCGGCGCAGCGCCGCGACACAGCAGGACGCCCAGCTCGATCAGCCGGAACTGTTCCTGCCTCGGCTGCGCAATTTCCTGCGGCTGCTGGGCAGCTGAGAAAGCAAGCCTAGGCTCTGCCCTCGACCCGCCGGCGCCGGTGGCCCCGGCCGCCGGCTCCAGGCGGGGGCAGAATGCGCCGTAGGCGGGGGCGAGCCAGCCCAGCAGCGTCAGCACGACGCCGACGACGCCCAGCCCGACCGCGCCCAGCAGCAGCGGCGCCGAGCCGGCGATGACGGAGACGGTCGCCAGCACGATGCCGAGCTCCAGCGCCGCGGCGCCGTTGTCGTAGCTGTGCGTGCGGTCCGACGCGGCGTCGCGGGCGACTTCGAAGCCGCGCGCGCGACGGGCGATCGCCTGCTTGCCGTCGGCCGGGTCCTGCTCGTAGTGCGACTGCTCCTGCGCCAGCCGATCCAGCACCGCGCGCCGCGCGGCCGCCCCGGCATCGCCCGCCGGCGCATCGAGGGTGGCGCCGAGATCGGCGAGATCGTGCGCCAGCGCCTGCCGGATCGACTTGCCCTGATACTGGGTCCAGGCGTCGGCGGCCGCGATCGAGTTCTCGCTGACTCGGATCTCGGCGTGCTTGGCGCCCTGCTCGCTGACCGCGAGCAGTGCCGCCAGGATCGCCACCAGCAATGCCGCGCGCTTGTTGCCGTGCTCGGCGGCGTGCCCCGCATGTTCGTGGTGCTCGAGCTGTTGCTCCATCGTAGGTCTCCCGGCAGCCAGGTTGACGTGCAGGGCCCGGGTTATAGGACGCGCCGGCGCCTCGCGTCGAACCGCCCAGAGTGCCCGTCGCCGGGGCCGGATCAGCCGGGACGGTGCCCGAGGACGATCACGCCGGCGCCGAGCAGGCAGCAGGCGGCGCCGCAGACGTCCCACCGGTCCGGCCGCACGCCCTCGACGATCCACAGCCAGAGCAGGGACGCGCAGATGTAGATCCCGCCATAGGCGGCGTAGGCGCGTCCGGCGGCGGCGCTGCCCACCAGGGTCAGCAGCCAGCCGAACAGCGCCAGCGACGCGAGTCCCGGCGGCAGCCAGAGCAGCGACCGACCGAGACGCAGCGACATCCAGAAGCAGAAGCAGCCGGCGATCTCGGCCAATGCGGCGGCGACGTAGAGCAGGGCGGTGGCCATGCGGCTCGGGAACTCCGGCGACGCGTCGGCCGGGCGCGGTCGGCCTCGCGTCGCAGCCTGGCCTAGCGCGACACCTTGTAGGACGTCAGCTCGTCCATGTAGCGCTCGTTCCGGATGCCGTTGGCGTCGTAGTACTCCTCGACCGACTTGACCCACTTCTTGACCGACGGCACATACCAGAACGCCTTGAAGGTGCGGCCGCTGACGATGCCGGCCGTGATCCGGTGGGTCTCCGCTACGCTGGCCGCGCCCTGCGCGTCCACCCTGCTGCCGCCGTCCGCGGTGATCGCCGGCGCGATGGCCGCCGACCACTCCCCGTCGGCCTCGATCTTGATGGCGTGGAAGCTGCCCGCGGGCACGACGACGTCCTCCCAGCCGACGACCCTGTAGACCGAGTGGATGTGCTCGCTGCTGTGCTGGCGGTTCGGATGGTCCTCGACGTAGTCGATCTGCCAGCTCTTGCCGACCCGCAGCGGGAACGACAGCGGACGGTTGACCACGGTCTCGTGGCCGTTGACGCTGCGGAACCGCGCCCAGTCCGCAGCGGCCAGCTGCACCTTCGGCGGCATCGTCGAGCCGGCCGGCTTGGTGCTGGTCTCGATGCCGTCCGCGCCGGTGCGGACCACGGTGCTCTCGACCTGGCTCTGGTGCCAGCCGGTCCGGTTCTCGATCGTGTCCTGGTAGGTCCAGCTGTCGTCGGCGCTGATCCGAGGTGCCTCGACGGACTGCGCGGCCGCGGGTGCGGCGAGCAGCAGGCCGGCGAGGGCGGGCCAGATCGTGCGCACGATGTCGATGTCCTTCGATGATGCAGGGCCGTCGATGCCGCGCACGGCCATGGCGGCACGCTCACCATGCACCCAGATCGACCATATCCGAAACGAATTCGCGTCGGGCGTCGCCGGCGGGGTCGGCACGCGCGCTGGAGGTCCGGGCGGGAATCGAACCCACATTCGCGGATTTGCAGTCCGCTGCATCACCACTCTGCCACCGGACCGGTCGCGCGACGGCCGCTATATCCCCTGGGCCTCCCCGCCGGTCAAGCGCGGCTTTACGCAGGCTGAAGCGCGCCCTTATAACCCCGCGGATGAGCCAGACCGACGCCACCACGCGGCTTGCGGCCGCCCCGGACTACTCCGAAGCCCGCAACCGCATGGTCGACAGCCAGATCCGGCCGGTCCAGGTGAACGACCCGCGCATCCTCCGGGCGATGCGGTCCAT
>CAXTOE010000280.1:4032-4372 GCA_964245685.1 uncultured Acetobacteraceae bacterium
GGTGTCGGTGCCACGCGCGGGCGAGGCGGCGCTGGTGGTGGGTGCCGCCACCGGCTACGCGGCGGCGCTGCTGGCCGCACTCGGCCTGCGCGTCACCGCACTCGAGCAGGACCCGGCACTGGCGGCCGAGGGGGCGCGGCTGTGCGCAGAGCTCGCGCCGGCGGTGCGGTACCAGGTCGCGCCGCTGCAGGCGGGCTGGCCGGCCGACGCGCCCTACGACCTGATCATCATCGACGGCGCGGTGCGCGCGCTGCCCGACGCGTTCGGCGCCCAGCTCGCCGCCGCGGGTCGGCTGACCGCCGTGCTGCTGCCGGAAGGGCGCTGCGGCACCGCCGTGCTG
>CAXTOE010000281.1:0-4351 GCA_964245685.1 uncultured Acetobacteraceae bacterium
CTTCAGCACCTTCAGCCGCGGCGCGGGGTCCACGCCGTAGTTGGCGATGGTCTTGGCGTCGATCGGCTTCTTCTTGGCCTTCATGATGTTGGGCAGCGAGGCGTAGCGCGGCTCGTTCAGGCGCAGGTCGGTGGTGATGATCGCCGGCAGCGTGAGTGCCACCGTCTCCAGCCCGCCATCGACCTCGCGCGTCACCGTGGCCACACCGTCGGACAACTCCACCCGGCTGGCGAAGGTGCCCTGCGACCAGCCGAGCAGGCCTGCCAGCATCTGCCCGGTGGCGTTCATGTCGTCGTCGATCGCCTGCTTGCCCATCACCACCAGCCCCGGCTGCTCGCGCTCCACCAGCACGCGGAGGACCTTGGCAACCGCGAGCGGCTCGGGCGGCGTCTCGGTCAGCACCAGGATGGCGCGGTCCGCACCCATCGCCAGCGCCGTGCGCAGCGTCTCCTGGCACTGGAGGGCGCCGATCGAGACGGCGACGATCTCGCTCGCCGCCCCCTTCTCCTTCAGCCGCACCGACTCCTCGACGGCGATCTCGTCGAACGGGTTCATCGACATCTTGACGCCTCCGGTCTCGACGCCGGAGCCGTCCGATTTCACCCGCACCTTGACGTTGTAGTCGACGACGCGCTTGACGGGGACGAGCAGCTTCATGGGCTTCGCACTTCCTTGGGATCGCGGAGAAGAACTACATCCCGCCGGGATAGTTCGGGCCGCCGCCGCCTTCCGGCGCCGCCCAGTCGATGTTCTGGGTGGGATCCTTGATGTCGCAGGTCTTGCAGTGCACGCAGTTCTGCGCGTTGATCTGCAGCCGCGGCGGGCCGCCGTCCAGCCCGTCGGTGTTGACCGCCTCGTAGACGCCCGCCGGGCAGTAGCGGCTCTCCGGTGAGCGGAACCGCTCCCAGTTGACCGAGAGCCAGCGCTGCGGATCGCGCAGGCGCAGGTGCACCGGCTGATCCTCCTCGTGGTTGGTGTTGGACAGGAACACCGAGGACAGCTTGTCGAAGGTCAGCTTGCCGTCCGGCTTCGGGTAGACGATCGGGGTCGCGCGCGCGCGGTCGTCCAGCACCTCGTGGTCGGCATGGCGGTGGCGGAACGTCCACGGCGCGCGGCCGCGCAGGATCATGGCGTCGATGCCGGAATAGAGCGCGCCGCCGAAGGTGCCGAACTTCGCGAACGACGGCCGCACGTTGCGCACGTCGCGCAGCTCGCTCCACAGCCACGACGCGCGCACTCGCCTGGTGTAGGAGGCGGGCTCGGCCGGACGCTCGGTCTGCAGCCCCTCGACCACCGCCTCGGCGGCGAGCATGCCGGACTTCATCGCGGCATGGGTGCCCTTGATCTTGGGTACGTTGAGGAAGCCCGCGGAATCTCCGAGCAACGCGCCGCCCGGGAAGCTCAGGCGGGGGATCGACTGCAGGCCGCCCTCGGACAGGGCACGGGCGCCGTAGGATAGGCGCTTGCCCCCCTCCAGGTGCTCGCGGATCGCCTTGTGGTTCTTCAGCCGCTGCATCTCGTCGAACGGCGACAGCCAGGTGTTGGCATAGTCCAGCCCGACCACGAAGCCGTAGCTGACCAGGTTCTCGCCGAAATGATACAGCCACGAGCCGCCATAGGTGGCGCGATCGAGCGGCCAGCCGAAGGTGTGCTGCACCAGCCCGGGGCGGTGCCGGTCGGCGGGGACCTCCCACAGCTCCTTGACGCCGAGCCCGTAGGTCTGCGGATCGACCCCCTGCCGCAGCCCGAACCGCGCCATCAGCTGCTTGGACAGGCTGCCGCGGCAGCCCTCGGCGAACAGCGTGTAGGTCGCGCGCAGCGCCATGCCGGCGGCGAAGTTCGGGCCCTGCTCGCCCTCGCGGGTGACGCCCATGTCGCCGGTGGCGATGCCGACGATGCGGCCGTCCTGCTCCAGCAGCTCCGAGGCGGCGAAGCCCGGATAGATCTCGACGCCGAGCGCTTCGGCCTGCCCGCCCAGCCAGCGGCAGAAATTGCCCAGGCTGACGATGTAGTTGCCGTGGTTGCTCATGTGCGGCATCACCGTGGCCAGCATCGGCACCTTCACGCTGCGCGTCTCGGTGAGGTACAGCATCCGGTCCTCGGTCGCCGGCGTGTCCAGCGGCGCGCCGCGCTCGCGCCAGTCCGGGATCAGCTCGTCGAGCGCGCGCGGCTCGATCACCGCACCCGACAGGATGTGGGCGCCGATCTCGCTGCCCTTCTCCACCAGGCAGACCGAGGCCTCGGGCGCCAGCTGCTTGACGCGGATCGCCGCCGACAGCCCCGCTGGTCCGCCGCCGACCACGACGACGTCGAACTCCATGGTCTCACGCTCGGACACGTCCTCTATATCCTCTTAACCGGCCGGCCTCAGAAGGCAGCCTCCTCCAGCGCCATGGTGGAGGCCTTGCCCGACTTGATCGCCAGGAACAAGGCGGTCGCCTGCGGCAGGATGCGATCGATGAAGAACTGCGCCGAGGCGAGCTTGGCGCGGTAGAAGCCCGCATCGCTCCCCGCGTCCGCCTGCCTGGCCTGCGCGATGCCGGCCGAGCGCACGAACATGGCACCCATGCTCACCAGGCCCAGCAGGCGCAGGTAGTCGACGGCCGCCGCACCGGCCTCCTCGGCGTCCTTGAGCCCCGCGCTGGCGATCTGTGCGCTGGCCAGCTGCAGGGCGCCGAACGCGCGCTCCAGCGACTCCGCCAGCTTCGCCACTCCCGGCTGCTTCTTGCCCTCGGCGATCATCGCCGCGACCGGGTGGAAGAAGCGTCGCAGGTAGCGGCCGAAATGCGCAGGCATCTTGCGCCCGACCAGGTCGAGCGCCTGGATGCCGTTGGTGCCCTCGTAGAGCATGGCGATGCGCGCGTCGCGCACATACTGCTCAACGCCGTGCTCGCGGATATAGCCGTGCCCGCCATAGACCTGCACGCCCAGGCTCGCCGCCTCGAAGCCGAGATCGGTGAACAGCGCCTTCACCACCGGCGTCATCAGCGCCACGAAGTCCGACGCCTCGTCGCGCTCCTCCTGGCTCGCGCCATGCGCCGCCACGTCCATCGCGCGCGCCACCCAGATGCCGACGGCGCGGCAGCCCTCGCCGTAGACCCGCATGGTCATCAGCATGCGGCGCACGTCGGGATGCACGATGATCGGGTCGGCGGCGAGGTCGGGTCGCTTGGCTCCGGCCAACGAGCGTCCCTGCAGCCGGTCACGGGCGTAGGCCACCGCACTCTGGTAGGCGGCCTCGACGATGCCCAGTCCCTGGATGCCGACGCCCAGGCGCTCGGCGTTCATCATCGTGAACATCGCCTGCATGCCCTTGTGGGGCGCGCCCACCAGCCAGCCTTGGGCGTTCTCGAAGCTGATCTGGCAGGTGGCGGAGGCCTTCAGGCCCATCTTGTGCTCGATCCCGGTGCAGACGATGCCGTTGCGCGCACCGAGCCCGCCATCGTCGCGCACCAGGAACTTCGGCACCAGGAACAGGCTGATGCCCTTCACCCCGGCCGGCGCGCCGGGCATGCGGGCGAGCACCAGGCTGATCACGTTGTCGGTCAGGTCGTGGTCGCCGGCGGAGATGAAGATCTTCGACCCGTCGAGGCGGTAGCTGCCATCCTCCTGCGGCACCGCGCGGGTGCGCAGCATGCCGAGATCGGTGCCGCAATGCGCCTCGGTCAGGCACATGGCACCCGACCATTCGCCGGAGATCATCTTCGGCAGATAGAGCTGCTTGAGCTCGGGCGAGCCGAACTCCTTGAGCGACTGCACCGCCCCGTGGGTCAGGCCGGGATACAGGCTGAAGGAGAGGTTGGTGGCGCAGATCATCTCCTCGACCAGCTTGTTGACGCTCTCCGGCAGCCCCTGGCCGCCGAACTCCGGATCGTCGGCGAGCGCGCTCCAGCCCGAACTGCGGAACTGGTCGTAGGCCTCGCGGAAGCCGGCGGGGGTGCGGACCACGCCGTTCTCGATCCGGCAGCCCTCCAGGTCGCCGCTCGCGTTCAGCGGCAGCAGCACCTCGGTCGCGAGCTTGCCCGCCTCCTCCAGCACGCTGTCCACCGTGTCGGCGTCGAGCTCACGGAAGGCGGGCAGGCCGGTGAGGCCGGCGAAATCGTGCAACTCGTGCAGCACGAAGCGCATGTCGCGGAGCGGAGCGGCGTAGGTCTGCATGGTCTCTACTCCCCGATCTCAGTTTCTCAGCGGCTTGCCGGTGTCGAGCATGTGCTCGATCCGCGCGAGGCTGCGGTCGGCGCGGATCAGCCGCAGGAAGGTGCGCCGCTCCAGCTCCAGCAGCGACTTCTCGGACACCACGTCGACCAGGTCGGCCTCGCCTCCGGTCAGCACCTCGGCCAGAGCGTCCGAT
>CAXTOE010000282.1:0-1312 GCA_964245685.1 uncultured Acetobacteraceae bacterium
CGCAGCACCGGCTCGGCCGTGCCGCGGCGCAGGTCGAGCCGGTAGCGTCGCAGCACGGGGTGCGGGTACTCCGGCGTCTCGTCGCTGCGCAGCCGGTCAAGATAGAGCAGGTCGATCAGCGAGGGATCATCGTAGCCGATGATGTCGACGACGAAGGCGTCGCCGTCGTCGAAGGCGTTGACGTGGTGGAAGGCGAAGAACGCCTCGGTGCGGAACACACGCACCCAGCCGGTGGCGCGGTCGATCAGGTTGAAGCGTGTGCCGTCGCGCGGCGTCCAGCGATGCGTCTCGATGAAGCTGCGCGTCCCCAGCATGAGCCGCAGCGGGTGGGTGGTGAAGGGGAACTCGCTGAGCAGCACGTGGCGCGGCGAGGCGGCGAAGCTGTGCATGTAGGCCGGCCGCTTCACCGGGATCGTGGCGAGCGGCGTGCGCCGGCCCGTCGCCGGGTCGAACGAGAACAGCTCGTAGCGGGTGCGCGGGCCGAAGCGGGTGAGGTGGCTCAGCACGCGCCCCTGCCCCGCCGGCAGCGGATGGGCGGTGGTGTGGCAGCGGGCGAGCTCGGAACGCCCGTCCATGGTCAACACGCCCAGCGTGCGCAGGCTGCGCGGATCGAAGCGGATCGGCAGCGCGCTCTCCGACAGCGCCGCGAAGTCGTCGCCGAAGCGGTCGATGCTGATGTTGGCGTTGTCGGTCGCGTTCGGCCGGAGCAGCGTCCTGAGCCGGCCGAACAGTCTGGCGCAGGGATCGGTCGCGAACTCGCGCAGCGTCGGCCTGCCGGCGGCGGCGGCACCGTCGCGCGCGCGCGTGCGCAGCAACCGGCCGGTGTGGAGCACGCGGCCGCCCTCGATGCGGAAACGGTGCAGCATCGCCGCGCCGTCGAACCAGTGCCGCAGCGGCACGGCGTCGGTCTCGAACCTTGCGGGTCCGTTGCGCAGCAGGGTGCCGCACAGCCAGTCCGGGACCCTGCCCCGCACCGGCAGTTGCCGCTCGGGCTGCTCCTCGGCGAGCGAGGCGAATAGGCAGGCGCGCCGGGAGGCGGCGGAGCCCCGGGCGCTCGCGTCGGCGGGATGGACGACCGGCTCGGCGAGATCCATCCTAGTGCCGCGGTCCGCCGTCCCGGATCAACATGCTGGGTGCATCATCCTGCCTCGTCGCGAGCGCATCACGGGAGCTTTCGGTCCCCCACATGATGGGTTCGGCGAGACCGCGTTGGCAACCGGGATCGCGCGCCGCGGCCCGGTTCAGTCCGCGGCTTCGGCCAGCTCCTCGATCGGCGGGCAGGAGCACACCAGGTTGCGGTCGCCGTAGCTGT
>CAXTOE010000282.1:1322-4339 GCA_964245685.1 uncultured Acetobacteraceae bacterium
GCTGTTGTCGAGGCGGCCGACGGGGGCGAAGTACTTGTGGCGGCGGTCGACGCCGGCGGGGAAGCAGGCCTCCTCGCGCGAGTAGGCACGGCTCCACTCGTCGGTGGTCAGGTCGGCAACCGTGTGCGGGGCGTGACGCAGCGGGCTCTGCGCCGCCTTGATCCGGCCCTGCTCCACCGCGCCGATCTCCTGGCGGATGGCGATCATCGCGTCGCAGAAGCGGTCCAGCTCGGCCTTGTTCTCGGACTCCGTCGGCTCGATCATGAAGGTGCCGGCGACCGGAAAGCTCACCGTCGGCGCGTGGAAGCCGTAATCGACCAGGCGCTTGGCGATGTCGTCGACGGTGATGCCGGTCGCGTCCTTGATCGGGCGCAGGTCGACGATGCACTCGTGCGCCACGTGCCCGTGCAGGCCGCGATACAGCACCGGGTAGTGCGGCGCCAGCCGGGCGGCGATGTAGTTGGAGTTGAGGATCGCGATCTCGGTGGCGCGACGCAGCCCCGCCTCGCCCATCAGCAGGATGTAGGCGTACGAGATCGGCAGGATCGAGGCCGAGCCGAACGGTGCGGCCGACACCGCCCCGATGTCTGATGCGCCGTCGGGACCCTCGGAATGCTGCGGCAGGAACGGTGCGAGGTGCGAGGCGACGCCGATCGGACCCATGCCGGGGCCGCCGCCGCCGTGCGGGATGCAGAAGGTCTTGTGCAGGTTGAAGTGGCTGACGTCCGCACCGTAGCGGCCGGGCCGGCACAGCCCGACCTGGGCGTTGAGGTTGGCGCCGTCGAGATAGACCTGGCCGCCGGCCTCGTGCACGGCAGCACAGATCTCGCGCACCGCCTCCTCGAACACGCCGTGCGTCGAGGGATAGGTGATCATGATGGCGGCGAGGCGGTCGGCGTGCCGCTTGATCTTGCGGCGGAGGTCGTCGACGTCGACGTTGCCGCTGGCATCGCAGCCGACCACGACCACCTGCATGCCGGCCATCTGTGCCGAGGCCGGGTTGGTGCCGTGGGCGGAGGCCGGGATCAGGCAGACGTCGCGGTGGCCATCGCCGCGGCTGCGGTGGTAGCCGCGTATCGCCAGCAGGCCGGCATACTCGCCCTGCGCGCCGGAGTTCGGCTGCAGCGACACCGCGTCGTAGCCGCTGATCCGGCACAGTGCCGCCTGCAACTCGCCGAACAGCCGGTGGTAGCCGCGCGCCTGCTCGGCCGGCGCGAAGGGGTGCATGTCGCAGAAGCCGGGCCAGCTGATCGGCATCATCTCGACGGTGGCGTTCAGCTTCATCGTGCACGAGCCGAGCGGGATCATGCTGCGGTCGAGTGCCAGGTCCTTGTCAGACAGCCGGCGCAGGTAGCGCAGCATGTCGGTCTCGGAACGGTGCGCGTGGAACACCGGGTGGGTCATGAACGGCGCAGTGCGGCGCAGCGGCGCCGGGATCGCGTCGTCGGGGGCCTGGAGGCAGGCCTCGACGGCGGCGACGCGGTCGCTGTCGGCGCAGAACGCCGACCACACCGCGCGCACCGTGTCCTGGCCGCTGGTCTCGTCGAGGCTGATGCCGATGCGGCCGCTCGCGGGATGGCCGCGCAGGTTGATGCCGGCCGCGCAGGCGCGCTCCAGCACGCGCTCGGCACCGGCGCCCGCATCCACGGTGACGGTGTCGAAGAAGGCCGCGGTCTCGACGGCGACGCCGAGCGCGCGCAGGCCGGCGGCTAGGATGGTGGTCAGCCGGTGGGTGCGACGCGCGATCGCGCGTAGTCCGTCCGGACCATGATAGACCGCGTACATCGAGGCGATGACGGCGAGCAGCACCTGGGCGGTGCAGATGTTCGAGGTCGCCTTCTCGCGCCGGATGTGCTGCTCGCGGGTCTGCAGGGCGAGTCGGTAGGCCGGCCGGCCGTGGCTGTCGATCGACACGCCGACCAGGCGCCCGGGGATGCCGCGCTTGAAGGCGTCGCGCACCGCCATGTAGGCGGCGTGCGGGCCGCCGAAGCCCATCGGCACGCCGAAGCGCTGCATCGAGCCCACAGCGATGTCGGCCCCCAAGGCGCCGGGTGGGGTCAGCAGCGTCAGGGCGAGCGGATCGGCGGCCATCGTGACGATCGCCCCTGCCTCGCGCAGTGCCGCGATCGCCGCGCGATGGTCGCGCACCGCGCCGGAGCTGCCGGGGTAGTGCAGCAGCGCGCCGAACACCGCGGTCGGGTCGAGGTCGCAGGCCGGATCGCCGACCACCAGCCGCCAGCCGAGCGGCTCGGCGCGGGTGCGCAGCACGGCCAGCGTCTGCGGGTGGGTGTCGGCGTCGACGAAGAAGTTCGGCTGCTTGACGACACTCACGCGACGCGACAGCGCCATCGCCTCCGCGGCCGCGGTCGCCTCGTCGAGCAGAGAGGCGTTGGCGACGTCGAGGCCGGTCAGGTCGCAGACCAAGGTCTGGAAGTTGAGCAGCGCCTCGAGCCGGCCCTGGCTGATCTCCGGCTGGTACGGCGTGTAGGCGGTGTACCAGGCCGGGTTCTCGAGGATGTTGCGGCCGATCACCGGCGGCAGGATGGTGCCGTGATAGCCCTGGCCGATCAGCGAGGTCAGCACCCGGTTCTCGCCGGCAACCGCGCGCAGCCGCGCCAGCACCTCGGTCTCGGTCAGGCCGGGCACCGGGTCGGCCGGCAGCGCCTCGAGGATCGAGGCCGGCACCGTGCGGGCGATCAGCGACGCGAGGTCGGCGACGCCGACGGTGCGCAGCATGGCCTCGGTCTCGGCGGCGTCCGGGCCGATATGGCGGCGCGCGAACTCGGTCGCCTCGGGTGCGGCATCCCGCCACAGCTCGGAGATGCTCATGCTGCTGTCCTCGTGTGGGTTCGCTTGAAGCCGGCGGCGACGAAAGGCAGGGCCGCGACCCGCGCCGCCACCGTCCGGCCGCGCAGCGGTGCCGTCAGGATGGTGCCGATGGCCGACCAGGGTGCGGACACCATCGCCATCGCCATCGGGGCGGCTTATAACGAAGCCCTCGGCGACAAGCGCGGCGT
>CAXTOE010000283.1:0-4331 GCA_964245685.1 uncultured Acetobacteraceae bacterium
CTCCTCCACCCGCGCCACCCCCGCCACCAGCTTGAGTGCCTGCGCCAGGCGCGGCGTCACCATGTACGGCTCCGGCAGCGCCACCTCCAGGTCCTGCGTCTCGTCCAGGCAGGGCAGCAGCACCACCCGCCCGCGCCCGCCGCGCTCGCGCCCGAGGATCGCCCGGATCGGCTCCAGCGCCTCGGCGCGGTCGAGCCAGACACGCATCTCCGCCGACGCCTCGGCGGCCGCACGGTCGAGCTCGACCACGTCCTGGCCGGTGATGCGCAGCATCTCGCCCTCCATGCGCAGGTCGGCGGTCACCAGCACCGCGCGCCCGGCGGTCAGGATGTCGCGCGTCCTCGCCAGCACCTCGGAGAACAGCGTCACCTCGCAGCCGCCGGAGGCGTCGGAGATCCGCACCCAGGCCATGCGCCCGCCGGTGCGGGTCGGACGCTCCTTGCGGTCGACCACGCAGCCCGCGATCCGCACCCGCAGGATGCCGGCCTGCGCCGCCGCCTCCAGCCCGGTCGCCCGGGTGGCACCCAGCCGTCGCAGCAATCCGGCGTAGCTGTCCAGCGGATGCGCGGTCAGGTGGAACCCGACGGCTTCGGCCTCCAGCCCGAGCCGCTCGATCTCCGGCCAGTCCGGCACGTCCGGCAGGCGCAGCGTCTCCGGCCGGGCGGCGCCGCCGACCAGCCCGCTCGGGCCGCTCGCCGCCTCCTCCGCCTGCGCCTGCGCCCGGCGCAGGATGGTCTCCGCCCCCAGGAAGACCCGGGCCCGGTTGCCGTCGAGCCGGTCGAAGGCGCCGGCGCGCGCCAGGTTCTCGATCTGCATCTTGTTGAGCTGGCGCGGCTCGGCGCGGCTGGCGAAGTCCGCGAGGTCGGCGAACGGCCGCGCGCCGCGCGACGCCACCACCGACTGCATCGCACCGAGCCCGACCCGCTTGACCGCGGCCAGCGCGTAGCGGATCGACTGCGTGCCGTCCTCGGCCACCTCGACGGTGAAGTCGGCGGCCGAGCGGTTGATGTCCGGCGGCAGCACGCGCACCCCGAGCCGTTCCGCCTCCTGACGAAGTGCTGCCAGCTTGTCGGTCTTCTCGCGCGCCAGCGACATGCAGGCGGCGAGGAAGGCGACCGGATGGTTCGCCTTCATCCAGGCGGTCTGGTACGAGACCAGGGCGTAGGCGGCCGCGTGCGACTTGTTGAAGCCGTAGTCGGCGAACTTCGCCATCAGGTCGAACACCTCGGCGGCCTTGCCGGGCTCGATGCCGCGGCGCACTGCGCCCTCGGTGAAGATCGCGCGCTGCTGGTCCATCTCGGCGCGTATCTTCTTGCCCATCGCGCGTCGCAGCAGGTCGGCACCGCTCAGGCTGTAGCCCGCCATCTTGCGGGCGATCTGCATTACCTGCTCCTGGTAGACCATGATGCCGTAGGTCTCCTGCAGGATCTCGCGCAGCTCCTCGTGCGGCGCCTCCCACCTCTCGCCGTGCTTGCGCCGGCAATAGTCCGGGATGTTCGCCATCGGCCCCGGACGGAACAGCGCCACCGCCGCGATCAGGTCCTCGATCCGGGTCGGCCGCATCTGCTTGAGCACGTCGCGCATGCCCGCACCCTCGAACTGAAACACCCCGCCGGTATCGCCCCGCGCCAGCATCTCGTAGGTGCGCGAATCGTCGAGCGGCAGCATCGCGAGATCCACGTGGGTGCCGAGCTCGTCCAGCATCTGCACGCCGCGCGCCAGGATGGTCAGCGTGGTCAGGCCGAGGAAGTCGAACTTCACCAGCCCCGCCTGCTCGACGAACTTCATGTTGAACTGCGTGACCAGCGTATCGGTCTTCACGTCGCGGTACAGCGGCACCAGCTCGACCAGGTCGCGGTCGCCGATCACCACGCCGGCGGCGTGGGTGCTGGCGTGGCGATACAGCCCCTCCAGCTGCAGCGCGGTCTGCAGCAGACGCCGTATTCCCTCGTCGCCGTCGCGCATCTCCTGCAGGCGCGGCTCGCCCGCGATCGCCTGGGCCAGCGTCACCGGCTTGGCCGGGTTGTTCGGGATCAGCTCGGCGACGCGGTTGACCACGCCGAACGGCAGCCCCTGCACGCGGCCGACGTCGCGCACCGCGGCGCGCGCCTGCAGCTTGCCGAAGGTGATGATCTGCGCGACCCGACGCGGGCCGTACTCCGAGCGCACGTACTCGATCACCTCGTCGCGCCGGTCCTGGCAGAAATCGATGTCGAAGTCCGGCATCGACACACGCTCGGGATTGAGGAAGCGCTCGAACAGCAGGTCGAACGGGATCGGGTCGATGTCGGTGATGGTCAGCGCCCAGGCGGCGAGCGAGCCGGCACCCGATCCGCGTCCCGGACCGACCGGGATGTCCTGCGCCTTGGCCCACTGGATGAAGTCGGCCACGATCATGAAGTAGCCGGCAAAGCCCATCTTCGCGATCACGCCGAGCGCGAAGGCGAGCCGCTCGCCGTACTGCGCGCGCGTCGCAGCACTCGCCCGCATCGTCTCGAGCCGCACCGCGAGGCCCTCGGTCGCCATCGCGCGCAGCGTCTCCGCCTCGGTGCTGCCGGCGCGCACCTTCGAGCAGGCCGGCAGCAGCGGCTTGCGGGTCTCCACCATCGCGCAGCACAGCCGCGCCACCGACAGCGTGTTGTCGCAGGCTTCCGGCAGGTCGGCGAACAGCGCGCGCATCGCGTCCGCCGGCTTGAACCAGTGCTCCGGCGTCACCTGCCAGCGGTCGCGCTCCGCCAGCGTGCGCCCCTGGGCGATGCACAGCAGCGCGTCGTGCGCCTCGTGCATCGAGGGGTCGGCGAAGAAGCACTCGTTGGTCGCCACCAGCGGCAGGCCCAACTGGTCGGCGAGTGCGATCATCCCCGGCTCGATCGCGCGTTCCGCGGGCATGCCGAAGCGCTGCAGCTCCATCAGCGTCAGGTCGCCGAACGCCTCCTTCATCGCCGCCAGCAGGCGCAGCGCCTCGTCCTGCTGGCCCTCCGCCAGCAGGCGGCCGATCGGCCCGCGCAGGCCGCCGGTCAGCAGCACCAGGCCGCCGGCATGGCCGAACAGGGTGTCGAGCGAGACGCACGGATCGGCCGGATCGCTGCGCAGGAAGCCCAGCGACGACAGAAGCTGCAGGTTGTCCAAGCCCTGGCGGTCGCGCGCCAGCAGCACCACCGGCTCGGTCGGCGAGCCCGGCTTGCCAGCGCGCGCGGCCAGCGAGATCTGGCAGCCGATGATCGGCTGCACGCCCTTGCCCACGCAGTACTGCGAGAATTCCAGCGCCCCGAACAGGTTGCCGGTGTCGGTGATCGCCACCGCCGGCATCCGTGCCGCCCGCGCGAGTGCGGCGATCTCCGGCACCCGGATCGCCCCCTGGCTGAGCGAGTAGGCGGAGTGCACGCGGAGATGCACGAAATCGGCATGAGGCATGGGCGGAGCCTAGCGCCGTCTGCCCGCCATCGCCATCGGGCTGTAGAAGCGGCAGCCATGAAGCTCTACCGCCTCGCCCGGCTCGTGGCTCGACTCGGCACCCTCGCCTGCGGCATTCCGCTGGCCCTCGGCGTGACGGTGGCGGTGCTCTGCCTGCACGCGGCACTGCTGCCCGAGGGCCATTGGCAGGGGGACGAGTTCTTCTGTGCCGGCTACGCCCGCGAGGGCAAGCTGCGCTTCCTGTGGCAGACGCGGATCACCGGCTGGAGCCCGCGTCCACTGTCCGAGCTGCTGTACTATGCCTTCTGCCGAGCCGCCGCCGCGCTGCGGCAGCCCCTCACCGTGCCGTTCCTGGCGCTGCTCTGGACGATGCTGCTCGCGGCGACCCTGGCCTCCGCGCGGCGGACCGCGACCGGCCCGCGGGTGCTGATCGGCCTCGCCACCCTGTGCATGTTCCTGCTCGGCCATCCGGTCGCCGAGATGTTCTACTGGCCGGCCGGCGCCGTCGCCTACCTGACCACGCTGGCCGCCGCCTCCCTGGCATTGTTCCTGATCGTCGATGGCCGTACCGGAGGCCGGCGCGGCGCGTTCGCCCTGTCCGCTGCCCTCACCGCCTGCGCCGCCAGCAGCGAATCGGGCGCCATGGCCGCAGCACCCCTGGCGCTCGGCCTCGCCGTGGCCGCACCGCATCGGCGACATGCGCCGCTGCTGCTGGCGCCGCCGCTGCTGGTCACCGGCTTCGTGTTCTGGACGCTGGTTCACCACCGGCTGGTGTCGCCCGAGGCGGTGGTGCACGCACCACCCTTGCGCCACCTGATGCAGAGCCTGTGGCCGGTGCCGCGTGTGCTGCTCGACGACATCCGGCCGGCCTGGCCGTCCAGGCTGCTGTTCCTCTTCGGGGTGCGCTGGTGCTGGAG
>CAXTOE010000284.1:0-4325 GCA_964245685.1 uncultured Acetobacteraceae bacterium
TCGCGGGCGAGGAGGAGGCCTACCTGCTCGGCGTCGACGGCAGCTACGAGCATGACGGCGCGACGCTGCGCTACAGCTACCAGTCGCCGACGACACCCCGCCGGTGGTTCGAGTACGACATGCACACCCGGCAGCGCCGGCTGCTCAAGACCCAGGAGATCCCCTCGGGGCACGATCCGGCGCGCTACCGGGCCGCGCGCCTGAACGCGGTCGCGCCCGACGGTGGCATGGTGCCGATCACCCTGCTGATGCGCCGCGACACGCCGCTCGACGGCAGCGCGCCGCTGCTGCTGTACGGCTACGGCTCCTACGGCCACGCGATCGAGCCCGGCTTCTCGACCCGCACGCTGAGCCTGGTCGATCGCGGCTGGATCCACGCGGTGGCGCACGTGCGCGGCGGCTCCGAGAAGGGCTGGGGCTGGTTCCTGGACGGGCGCGGCCCGCGCAAGCCGAACAGCTTCACCGACTTCATCGCCTGCGCCGAGCACCTGATCTCGACCGGGCATGGCGCCGCCGGACGCATCGTCGCACACGGCGCCTCCGCAGGCGGGCTGCTGATGGGGGCCGTCGCCAACCTGCGGCCAGACCTGTTCGGCGGCATCGTCGCGGGCGTGCCGTTCGTGGACATGCTCAACACCATGTCCGACACCTCGCTGCCGCTGACACCGCCGGAATGGCCGGAATGGGGCAATCCGATCGAGGACGAGGCGGCCTACGCGCTGATCGCCGGCTACTCGCCCTACGACAACGTGCGTCCGCAGGCCTATCCGGCGATCCTGGCACTCGGCGGCCTGTCGGACCCGCGCGTGACCTACTGGGAGCCGGCGAAGTGGGTGGCGAAGCTGCGCCGGACCACCACCGGGGACGCACCGGTGCTGCTGCGCGTCAACATGGAGGCCGGCCACGGCGGCGCCTCGGGCCGCTTCGACAGTCTCAAGGAGGCGGCTCTGATCCAGGCGTTTGCGATCTGGTGCCTGGACAGGGAGGAAGGCGAGGCAAGGGGCTTTGCCCCTTGAACCCCATCAAAGGCGGAGCCTTTGAGATCCATTAGTCTATGGATCGGGGTCTGGGGCCGTCGGCCCCAGCGGGTCAAGGGCGGCGCCCTTGCCTTCCCTTCGGGCTAACGGTCTAGTCGCGGCGCATGCGCGTGATCAGCTGGCCGAGCCGCCGCATGCCCTCGGCGATGCGCGGCTCCGGTTGCAGCGAGTACGACAGGCGGATCGTGTTGCCACCGCTGCCGTCGACGTGGAAGGCGGCGCCCGGCACGAAGGCGATGCGCTCCTGCTCCAGCGCTGCCGCCAGCATCGTGGCACCGTCGTAGCCTTCCGGCAGCGTGACCCAGACGAACATGCCGCCCTGCGGCGTGGTCCAGCGCACGTCCGCCGGCATGCAGCGCTGCAGCGCATCGAGCATGGCGTCGCGGCGCGCGGCGTAGACCCGCCGGATGACGCCGAGCTGGCTGTCATAGTGTGTCTGCACGACGCGCTGCATTGCCATCTGGTTCAGGGTGGCGCTGTGCAGGTCGGAGGCCTGCTTGACCAGGACGAGCTTGTGGACGAGGTCGCGGGCGGCGCAGATCCAGCCCACCCGCAGGCCGGGTGCGACGGTCTTGGAGAAGGTGCCGCAATAGATCACCTGGCTGCGGTCGATGCCGCCGCACTGTCGCAGGTCGAGCGCCTGGCAGCAGGGCACCGGCGGCCCGTCGAAGCGAAGTGCGGCGTAGGCGGCGTCCTCGATCAGCGGCGCGCCGAGCTGTCGCGACAGCGCCAGCAGGTCGAGCCGGTCGGCCTCGTCGATGGTCTCGCCGGTGGGGTTGGCGAAGTCGGGCACCACGTAGCTGAGCGCCACCCGGCCACCCGCGGCCTCGGCGTCCTGCCTCAGCGCCGAGCCGGCGCAGGCCGCGGCACCCGGCCGGATGATGTCGTAGCGCGGCTCGTAGGCGTTGAACGCCTGCAGCGCGCCGAGATAGGTGGGTGCGGTCACCAACGCGGTGTCGCCGGCGGAGAGGAACAGCTTGCCGAGGAAATCCAGCCCCTGCTGCGAACCCGACGTGATCACGATGTTGTCGACGTCGCACTCGACCCCGAGGCCGGCCATGTGCCGCACCAGCCAGGCGCGCAGCGGCAGGTAGCCCTCGCTGACGGAGTACTGCAGCGACTGGCTCGCCTCGCCGTTATGGCCGAGCAGCTCGACATAGGCGTCGCGGATCGCCTCGCTCGGGAACAGCGCCGGATCGGGGATGCCGCCCGCGAACGAGATGATGTCCGGCTGATCGAGCAGCTTGAGCAGCTCGCGGATCTCCGAGGCGCGCATCCCGGCGGCGCGGACGGCGAAGGCGCCGTCCCAGTCGATGTCCACGTGATCGTTCATCCGCCTCGCCTCCTGGCTGCCCCTCTCATAGCGAAGACGCCGGCGCATTGCCCGCCGGAACTCGCGGCAGCGGCGGATTCCCGCTTGATCCCGACCGGCGGCAGCTGCATGCCGTGGGTTCGCCCCGAACTGGAGAGCGCCGGATGCCGCCCCATGGGTTCGTGACCGTTGACGTGTTCACCGACCGGCGCTTCGGCGGCAACCCGCTGGCGGTGTTCCCGGACGCGCGCGGGCTGTCGGACGGCGACATGCAGGCGCTCGCTCGCGAGTTCAACCTCAGCGAGACCACCTTCGTGCTGCCTCCCGACGATCCCGCGCACACCGCCAAGGTGCGCATCTTCACGCCCGCCCACGAGCTGGGCTTCGCCGGCCATCCCAATGTCGGCACCGGCTTCGTGCTGGCGCAGCAGGGACGCGACCGCGACGGCGTGCTGCTGTTCGAGGAGGCGGCGGGATTGGTCGAGGTGCGGATCGAGCGCGGCGGCGACGGCGCGATCAGCGGCGCGACCATCGCGGCACCGCAACCGCTCCGCCTCGGCGCCACGCTGGACCTGGAAGACGTGGCATCCTGCGTGGGTGTGGACACGGCCGATCTCGCGGGCGCGGCGCACGCGCCGGTGATGGCCTCGGTGGGCCTGCCGTTCCTGCTGGCCGAGCTGTCGGAGGAGGCGCTGTCGCGGGCGATGCCGGAGACGGCGGCGTTCGGCCGCATCGTGCGCGAGAACCCGACGCTCGAGGGACGGCTCAACATCCTGATCTATGCTCGCGCGCCGGACGGCATCCGCGCCCGCATGTTCGCGCCGCTGGAGGGTGTGCCGGAGGATCCGGCGACCGGCAGTGCGGTGGCGGCACTGGGAGCGCTGCTGCTCTCGCACGGTAGCGAGCCCAGCCTGAGCCTGGAAATCGTGCAGGGGGTGGAGATGGGGCGTCCGAGCCTGCTGCGGGTCGGCACGCGACGTGACGCGGACGGCATCCGGGCCAGCGTCGGCGGCGGCTGCGTGCCGATGCTGCGCGGCGAGGTGTTGTCCTGACCGGGGCGGGTGCGGATCAGCCGGCCTGCAGCAACGCCGCGCCCGCCTGCTGTGCGGCCTGCATCAGCGGCCGGTCGCGCGTCGCCAGCGGCAGCCGCAGGCGCAGCGCCAGCTCCAGGTAGGCGGCATCGTAAGCGGTCAGACGATGCTCCCCGGCGAGCTGGGCGGTAGCGGTCCAGCTACGGGTCGCGGTCTCGTCGTCGATGACGATCGGCAGCTCCTGGAGGAAGCCCGACAGCAGCTGACGTCGCGCCGCATCGATGCGGCCGCGCCGCTCTGCCGTCAGCAGGCCGTTGAGCGCCTCGAGCGGCCAGAGCTGCGGCGCCGCAGCACCGCTCTCGGTCAGCCGGTCCAGCAGGCTCATGACCTCCGGCGTCTGCTCGTCCTCGAAGCACCAGGCCAGCGCCACCGAGTTGTCGAGGACGAAGCTCACCGCCGCCCTTCGTCGATCAGCTCCCTCAGCGTCAGCGTGCCGAGGCGGCACCCCTTGCTGGCGGCGCGCAGCCCGTCCGCGGCGCGACGGGCACGGGCGCGGTCGAATCCTGCATCGGCAGGAACCAGCCGCGCGAGCGGCTTGCCGCGCCGTGTGATCAGCACCTCCGCACCGCCTTCCACCGCGTCGAGCAGGGCGGTGAGCCGGTTCTTGGCCTCGAACACGCCGACGGTCTGCATGGCCGCTGCTTCCTGTCCATCTAGCTAGCTTCCTGGCCAAGATATAAGCCGGGTGGGCCGCGTGTCCAGCGTGTCCGCAGCTGCTACTGCAGCAGCGCCTTGCGCAGCATGCCGTGCACGCCCTTCTCGCCGTTGACGGTCTGGGTGACGCGGAAATCCGCCGCCAGCGAGCAGGTGGCGTAGGCCTGCTCGCGCGAGAGTGGGCTGCGCGCGGTGATCAGCTCGATCATCTCGCGCAGCGCCTGCTTCATC
>CAXTOE010000285.1:0-4313 GCA_964245685.1 uncultured Acetobacteraceae bacterium
GTAGCGCGACAACGCCGCGGGGTCGCTGGTGTAGCTGTGCACGTGCACCAGCCCGCGCACGCCGTGCGGCCGGCCGATCACGCCGATCAGGATGCGCCCGCCCATCGCCGCGGCTCCCCGCGAAGTGCCCGGACTAGGCCGCCGCCGCCGCGGCGGCGCGCTCCTGCGCCTTCTTCTTCGGCGCCGACTGCTTCGGCTGCTCGCGGTAGGCCGGCTTGTCGGTCAGGCCGGCATGGCCGAGGAAGCGGGCCACCCGGTCGGTCGCCAGCGCGCCCTCCGACAGCCAGTAGGTGATGCGCGGCCCGACCAGGCGCACGCGGTCCTCGTGCTCGGCCGGCAGCATCGGGTTGTAGCTGCCCACCTTCTCGATGAAGCGGCCGTCGCGCGGCGAGCGGCTGTCGGCGACCACGATGTGATAGTACGGGCGCTTCTTGGCACCGGCGCGGGCGAGGCGGATCTTGAGGCTCATGCGAACTCCGTAGGGAACAGGGTGGATCTAGTGCGGGCGCTGGTTGGGACCGCGCTGCGGCGGCGCCATCCCCTTCGGCATCAGCGCGGACATGCCGTGACGCATCAGGCCCTTGGCGCCGATCTTGTTGATGCGCTTCATCATCGTCGACATGTCGTCGAACTGCTTGAGCAGGCGGTTGACCTCCTGCACGGTGGCGCCGGAGCCGGCGGCGATGCGCTTCTTGCGGCTCGCCTTGATGATCTCCGGCGTGCGTCGCTCGGCCTTGGTCATCGACGAGATGATCGCGGTGTGTCGCTTGAGGACCCGGGTGTCGAGATCCTTGCCGGCGAGCTGGTCCTTCATCTGGCCCATCCCCGGCAGCATGTCGAGAATGCCCGAGATCGAGCCCATCTTGCTGATCTGCCTGATCTGGGCGGCATAGTCGTCGAGGTCGAACTTGCCGCGCAGCATCTTGCGCGCGAGCTTCTCGCTCTCCTCGTGGTCGAGCGTGTCGGAGGCGCGCTCCACCAGGCCGGCGAGATCGCCCAGGCCCAGGATGCGGCCGGCCACCCGCTCGGGATGGAAATCCTCCAGCGCGTCCAACTTCTCGCCGGAGCCGGTCAGCTTGATCGGAGCACCGGTGACGTGGCGCATCGACAGCGCCGCACCGCCGCGCGCATCGCCGTCCATGCGCGTCATCACGATGCCGGTGACGCCCACGGCCTCGTTGAAGGCGCGCGCGGTGTTGACCGCGTCCTGCCCGGTCATCGCGTCGACCACCAGCAGCGTCTCGGCGGGGTTGGTGGCGGCGCGTATCTGCCGCACCTCCTCCATCAGCGCCTCGTCGATCGACAGCCGCCCCGCGGTATCGAGGATGACGACGTCGAAGCCCTCGCGCCTCCCGGTCTCCATGGCGCGCAGCGCGATCTGCACCGGCGTCTGACCGGCGACGATCGGCAGCGACGGCACCCCTGCCCGCTCGGCGAGCTGGGCCAGCTGCAGCTGTGCCGCCGGACGCTGCGTGTCGAGGCTGGCCAGCAGCACGCGGCGTCGTTCGCGGCCGCCCAGCCGCAGCGCCAGCTTGCCGGAGGTCGTGGTCTTGCCCGAGCCCTGCAGCCCGACCATCAGGATCGGCACCGGCGCCGCCGCGGCCAGGTTCAGCGGCACCGCGCCGGCGCCGCCGAGTGCTTCGACCAGCGCGTCGTTGACGATCTTCGCCACCGCCTGGCCGGGCGAGATGCTCTCCAGCACCTCCGCACCGACCGCGCGCTCGCGCACCCGGTTCACGAACTCCTTGACCACCGGGAGGGCCACGTCGGAATCGAGCATCGCCAGCCGCACTTCGCGCAGCGCCTCGGCGACGTCCGCCTCGGAGAGCGCGCCGCGCGAGCGCAGGCGGTCGAACACGCCGGTCATCTTGCCCGACAGAGTGTCGAACATAGGCCTCACCCCAATGATCATTGCGCCGCTGCGCGAGCCTTCGCGAAGCGACGTGTCAGTCGAAGGTTCGCTTACGGACGACCGACCCGGATGTCAATGCGCCGCGGCCGGCTCAGGACTCCGCGTACGGGTTCTTGGTGCCGCGCAGCTGCAGCCGGATCGGGGTGCCGGGCAGGTCGAACTGCTCGCGCAGCCCGTTGACCAGGTAGCGCTGATAGTCCTCGGGCAGCAGCTCGGCGCGGGTGCCGAACAGGATGAAGGTCGGCGGCCGCGCCTTGGCCTGCGTCATGTAGCGCAGCTTCAGGCGCCGCCCCTCGACCAGCGGCGGCTGGTGGCGCTCCAGCGCCCCCTCGAACCAGCGGTTCAGCGCGCCGGTGGAGACGCGCTTGTTCCAGACCTCGTGCGCCGCCCGCACCGCCGGCAGCAGCTTGTTGATGCCCGCACCGGTCAGGGCGGAGAACGACACCACCGGGATGCCCTTCATCTGCGACAGCGAGAACTCGATCCGGTCGGAGATCGCCCGTCGCGTCGCCACACGATCCTCGACCGCGTCCCACTTGTTCAGCGCCAGCACGCAGCCGCGGCCCTCGCGCTCGATCAGGCGCGCGATCTGCAGGTCCTGCTCGTGCACGCCGAGTGTCGCATCCAGCGTCAGCACCACGATCTCGGCCATCTTCAGCGCCTCGATCGCCGAGGACACCGACATCTTCTCGAGCGCCGCCTCGATCCGCGCCTTCTTGCGCAGGCCGGCGGTGTCGACCAGCTCGATCGGCCCCTGCGCGTCGAACAGCCGCACCGCGACCGAATCCCGCGTCAGGCCCGGCTCCGGCCCGGTGATCATGCGCTCCTCGCCGAGCAGCCGGTTGAGCAGCGTCGACTTGCCGGCGTTCGGACGTCCGATGATCGCCAGACGCAGCGGCCCGGGCGGCCGCGGCGGCAGCTCCCCCTCCTCCAGCGGCGCCGTCTCGGCCTCGACCTCCTCCGCGGCTGCCGCAGGAAGCCGGTCGGCGATCTCGCCCACCAGGGCGGCGAGCCCCACGCCATGCTCCGCCGACACGGCGAGCGGGCTGCCCAGCCCCAGGCTGTAGGCCTCCAGTGCGGCGGTCGTGCCGGCGCGCCCTTCGGCCTTGTTGGCGATCAGCAGCACCGGCCGGTTCTGCCGGCGCAGCCAGGTGGCGAAGTGGGTGTCGGCCGGCGTGATGCCGGCGCGCACGTCGATGCAGAACAGCACCAGGTCGGCCTGCGCCACCGCGAGCTCCGAGGAGGCGCGCATGCGGCCGTACAGGCTCTCCGGCGCCGCCTCCTCCAGACCCGCGGTGTCGATCAGCCGCACCCGGCGGCCGCGCAGCATCGCCTCGGCCTCCTTGCGGTCTCGCGTCACCCCCGGCGTGTCGGCGACCAGCGCGTGCCGCCGCCCCGCCCGCCGGTTGAACAGCGTCGACTTGCCGACGTTGGGCCGCCCGACGATGACGACCGTCGGCAACGTCGCGGCAGCGTCGGCTCCTGAAGGATCAGCCATAGGCGGTCAGCCGGCCGTCGTCGGTCACCACCAGCAGCATGCCTTGGGCCACCACCGGTGTGAGCGGCGAGGCGACCTTGAGCTTGACGGTCTTGCCGATCGCGCCGGTGCGCGCATCGACGCTGATCATGCCCTGCTTGGGAAAGTCGCTGACGCAGATCAGCTTGCCGTTCGCCAGCACCGGCCCGGTCCAGACGATCGCGCCCTTCTGGCTCTGGCTGTGCCGGAAGCGCGGCAGCACCGTCACCCAGCGCACGTGGCCGCTGGTCTTGTCCAGGCAGGCGAGCTGCTGGTCGGCCGAGAGCAGGAACAGCCAGTTGCCGACCACCACCAGGCCGTCCTTGCCGCTCACCGTGCGCTCCCACAGCCTGCGGCCGGAGCGCATGTCGATGGCGCTCAGCACTTGGCCCAGGCTGATCACGTAGGCGGTGCCGTCGGAGATCACCGGCAGGCCGTGGATCGAGGAGAAGTCCAGGATCGAGTTGCGGCCGCCGACCGCTCCCAGCGTGTCGCTCCATACCGGCTCGCCGGTCTCCAGCCGCACCGCGGCGACGTCGCCGGAGCCGAAACCCGCGAGGATCACGTTGTCGACGATCGCCGGCGCCGGCTGGCCGAACACGATGGTGGCCGAGGCGGTGGCGGCGTAGTTCCAGAGCTGGCGTCCGGTCGCGGTGTCCAGCGCGATCAGCCGCTCGTCGATGGTGCCGAACACCATGCGGTCGCGTACCACGGTGGGGGCCGAGCGTCCCGGGGTGCCGACGTCGACGCGCCAGGCGATCTCGCCGGTCTTGGCGTCCAGGGCCAGCGACTCCGCGACCCCGTCGACCACGAACACGGTGTGGTCGGCGCCCGTCAGCCCGCCGCCGACGTTCGACGAGCGCATCTTCTTCGGCTTGGTCGGCG
>CAXTOE010000286.1:0-1847 GCA_964245685.1 uncultured Acetobacteraceae bacterium
CATCAGCACCAGGGTCGCCAGCACGCTGATCGGCAGCAGCAGGTAGAGGGTGATGCGGGTGAGGTCGGCGTAGAAGTTGCCGAGCGTGCGCAGGCCGCCGGCGGAAAAGGCGCGCGACAGGGCGATCGCGATCGCGATCCCGGTCGCGGCAGAGAGGAACATGTGGGTCGTCAGTCCCAGCATCTGCGCGCCGTCGGAGATCGACGCCTCCGGCACGTAGGCCTGCCAGTTGGTGTTGGTCACGAAGCTGACGGCGGTGTTGAAGGCGAGGCCCGGCGCCATGCCGGCGATGTGCTGCGGATTGAACGGCAGGTAGTACTGCAGCCGCAGCATCGCGTAGAGCAGCGCGAAGTGCAGCGCGTTCAGCGTCAGCACCGCGAGCGCGTAGTCGCGCCAGCCCATCTGCCGGCTCACGTCGATGCCGCAGAGCCGATACAGCGCGACCTCGACCGGTCCCAGCACCGGTGAGAGGAAGTGGCGTTCGCCCTGGGCAAGGCGGGCGATGAAGCGGCCGACGGGAACGGCGCAGGCGAACAGGATCGCCAGCACCAGCGCGATCTGCGCCAGACCGATGAACGTCATGAGGGGGTTTCCCGACAGGGTGGTCAGAAATCTTCCGGGCGCAGCAGCGCCCAGAACAGGTAGACCAGCAGCAACAGGGCGGTCAGCGCGCCCAGGATCAGGTCGAACATCGCGTCAGATCCGGTCGCACAGGGCGGCGTAGCCGGCCATCGACAGGATGAGGCCGGTGCCGAGGATCAGCAGCAGGAGGTCGAACATGATGTGGCCGCTCGGGTTGGAGGTGTCGGTCTCGCACCGCGACAACTAGGCGAGGGCGGCGTAAAGGCGCGATACGCGTTGCCGGAGGCGGGCATAAAGCCGGCGTAAAGGGCGACGCGGGGCAGAGGGCTGGTATATGACCGCGAGCGTTCGACCGCCTGCCACCCCGGAGCGCCATGACGGAGGCCGCCGTGGCCGCAGACAGGATCCGACTGCAGGGGCGTCGATGACGCCGCCGGATGCGGCGGCGCCGGAGGAGGCGCGCGACGCCGGGTTCATGCGTCTGGCGATCGAGGAGGCGCGTCTCGCGGACTATCCGTTCGGTGCCGTGATCACCCGCGGCGACGCGGTGCTGGCGCGCGGGCGCAATGCCGGTGCCGCGCGGCGCGATCCGACGGCGCACGGCGAGATGGTGGCGATCCAGAACTTCCTGGCGGCGCACGGGCCGGAGGCGCTGCGCGGCACCACGCTGTACACCTCCGGCGAGCCGTGCCCGATGTGCATGGGCGCGATCCTGTGGTGCGGCATCGGCCGCCTGGTCTACGCCGCCTCGATCCCGCAGCTGGCGACGCGCATGAACCAGATCATGCTGCGCTGCGAGGAGATGGCGGCGCAGTCGTTCGCGCCGATCGCCATCACCGGCGGCGTGCTCGAGGCCGAGGCAATGGCGCTGTTCACCCCACCTCCGGAATAGCTGCGGCGCGCCCGGCTCAGCGGAAATCCCGCGTCGGCACCCGCATCAAGGGCGCGCTGTCGAGCCCGTGCAGCAGCGGCGTCAGGTCCTCCAGCCGCTGCGCCACCAAGTGCACGACCTCGCCCGCGCGCTGCACACGGCCGTGGCAGGCGACCATGCCGGCCGACAGGATCAGCCGGCGCTGGCGCTCGAACAGCGACGGCCAGAGCACCAGGTTGCCGATACCGGTGTCGTCCTCGACGGTCATGAACATCACCCCCTTCGCCGAGCCCGGCTTCTGCCGCACCAGCACGATGCCGGCGACGGCGATGCGTCGTCCGTCGCCCTCGACCAGCAGCCGCTCGCAGGGCGCGATGCCGGAGCGTGACAGCAC
>CAXTOE010000286.1:1857-4281 GCA_964245685.1 uncultured Acetobacteraceae bacterium
CTCGAGGGCGGCGATGGTGAGCTTGTCGACGCGCAGCGCCCGGGCGAGCGGATGGCGGCGCAGCGTCAGCCCGGTGCTGCGGTAGTCGGCCACCACCTCGCCGCCCTCGCTGAGGGCCGCGAGCGACACCGCCGGCTCGTCCTGCGGGGCGAACAGCGGCAGCGGCGCCGGGTCCAGCCCGCGCACCCGCCACAGTGCCGCCCGCCGCGACAGGCCGATCGCCTGGAACGCGTCGGCGCTCGCGAGCTGTTCGAGCGCCTCGCGCCGCAGCATGGCGCGTCGCTGCAGCGCCTCGATCGAGGCGAACGCGCCGCCCGACGCTCGGCACGCGACCAGGCGGTTCGCATCCGCCTCCGACAGGCCGCGCACCATGCGCAGGCCCAGGCGCAGGGCGAGATGGCGCCCGTCGTCGGCCTGCAGCGTGCAGTCCCAGTCGCTGGCGTTGATGCAGACCGGGCGCACCGGCACGCCGTGCGCCTCGGCGTCGCGCACGATCTGTGCCGGGGCGTAGAATCCCATCGGCTGGCTGTTCAGCAGGCTGGCGGCGAAGATGTCGGGGTGGTGGCATTTCATCCAGGCGCTGGCGTAGGCGATGCGGGCGAAGCCGGCGGCGTGGCTCTCGGGGAAGCCGTAGGAGCCGAACCCCTCGATCTGCTTGAAGGTGCGGGCGGCGAACTCCTCCGGATACTTGTTGCGCACCATCCCCTGGATCAGCTTGTCGCGGAACTCGCCGACGCCGCCGGTGATCTTGAAGGTCGCCATCGAGCGTCGCAGCCGGTCCGCCTCCGAGGGCGTAAATCCCGCGCACTGGATCGCGACCTGCATCGCCTGCTCCTGGAACAGCGGCACGCCGAGCGTCTTCTTCAGCACGCGCTCCAGCTCCGGCCTGCAATAATCCGGCTCCTCCAGACCCTCGCGCCGGCGCAGGTAGGGATGCACCATGTCGCCCTGGATCGGGCCGGGACGCACGATCGCGACCTGGATCACCAGGTCGTAGAACACCTTCGGTTTCAGCCGCGGCAGCATCGCCATCTGCGCCCGGCTCTCGATCTGGAAGGTGCCGAGGGTGTCGGCACGCCGGATCATCTCGAAGGTCTCGGCGTCGTCGTCTGGGATGCCGGCGAGGTCGCGCCGCTCGCCGCGATGCGTCTCCAGCAGGTCGAAGGCGCGGCGCATGCAGCCGAGCATGCCGAGCCCCAGCACGTCGACCTTCATGAAGCGCAGCGTGTCGATGTCGTCCTTGTCCCACTCGATGACCTGCCGGTCGACCATCGCCGCCGGCTCGATCGGCACCAGCGTGTCGAGCCGCTCGCGGGTCAGCACGAAGCCGCCGGGATGCTGGCTGGCGTGGCGCGGGAAGTTGATCAGCTCGCGCGCCAGCGACAGCGTCAGGCGCAGCCGGCGATCCTCGAGGTTGAGGTGCAGCGCCCGCGCGTGCGCCTCGTCGACACCGTCCTCGCTCCAACCCCAGACCTGCGAGGCCAGCGCCGAGGTCACGTCCTCTGGCAGGCCCATAACCTTGCCGACGTCGCGCAGCGCGCCGCGCGAGCGGTAGCGCGAGATCACCGCGCACAGGGCCGCGCGGTGGCGGCCGTAGCGGCGGTAGATCCACTGGATCACCTCCTCGCGCCGCTCATGCTCGAAATCGACGTCGATGTCGGGCGGCTCGTCGCGGTCGGCCGAGATGAAGCGTTCGAACAGCAGGCTGCTCTGCACCGGATCGATCGCGGTGATGCCGAGCACGTAGCAGATCGCCGAGTTGGCGGCCGAGCCGCGTCCCTGGCACAGGATGCCGCTCTCGCGGGCGAAGCGCACGATGGCGTTCACGGTGAGGAAGTAGGGCGCGTAGTTCAGCGTCGCCACCAGCGACAGTTCGTGTCGGAGCTGTGCCGCCACCGCCTCCGGCACGCCGTGCGGATAGACCACCGGCGCCCGCTCGCGCACCAGCCGCTCGAGGTCCTGCTGGTCGTCCAGGCCCGGCGTCTCGCTCTCCTCCGGATACTGGTAGGCCAGCATGTCGAGCGAGAAGCGGCAGCGCCCGGCGATCTCGAGGCTCGCGGCCAGTGCCGCTTCGTGCGAGCTCCCGTACAGCCGGCAGACCTCCTGCGGCGACTTGAGGTGCCGGTCGACCGAGCGCTCGCGCCGGAAGCCGGCCTGCTCGATGCTGCAGCCCTCGCGTATGCAGGTCACCACGTCTTGCAGGATGCGCCGCTGCTGGTGGTGGTAGAGCACGTCGCCGGTGACGACCGTGGCGACGCGCGACGCGGCGGCGCGCGCGGCGGTGCGCGCGAGGCGTTCCTGGTCGTTCGGGCGGCGCTGCAGGGTCAGCGCGCAGTAGGCGCGGTCGCCGAACAGCGCGCGCAGGCGGTCCAGCTCGCGCGCGCAGGCCGGCTGGTCGGCCGGCGGCAGCAGGATGGCGCGCAG
>CAXTOE010000287.1:0-924 GCA_964245685.1 uncultured Acetobacteraceae bacterium
GCACCTGTCGACCCCGACGCTCGCCGACCTGCCGCCCGGGTCCACCGTCACCTTCACCACCAACACCAGCGCGCAGCAGTTCAGCGGCCTGGCCTCCTCGGTCGACCTCACCGCGCATCAGGCGCCCGGCCTGGGCGGCCAGGCCTGGGGTGCCAACTTCATCGTCGAGGCCGAGCCGGGTTCCAGCGGCCTGATCCACGGGATCGAGATCGACGCCGCCAACTTCTCGACCAACGTCGGCGGCTACGGCGTCTGGCTGGGCAACAACGGCAACCAGAACATGGGCATCGGCTTCCTGGTCGGCGCCGGGGTCTCCGGCAAGGGCTGGCTCGAGGGGCTGCAGAGCGTCAGCGCGGTCAACGACGACGTCCTGTCGGTGTCCTCGGCGACCAACTTCAGCAACGACCGCGGCAGCCACGCCGTCGGCGCGGTCTATCAGGGCAGCTACACGAGCGCGATCCTGCAGGCGACCAACCCGAGGGGACTGACGCCCTCGACCCAGGCGCTGTTCACGATCACCCCAAAGGGCGGAATGGTCGACAGCTCGCCCGGCCCGGTGGGCGCCACCAGCGGCAGCACCCAGGTGCCAGTCGCTGGCTCCACCGGCATCATCCTGGTGTGCAGCGGCACGCTCGCCTCGCTGACGATCGCGATGCCGGCGAGCCCGCTGCCCAAGCAGCCCTTCCACGTCGCCTCCGAGTGCACGGTGACGGCGCTCACCCTCACCACCACCGCCGGGCTGACGGTGGTGGGGGCCGCATCCTCGATCACGCCGTCGACGCCGATGACCTTCGTCTACGACAACGACCGGGGGATCTGGCTGCGCTGGTAGGGGGACGCTCGCGCCCGGCGACGTGCGGAAGAAGGGCGGGCAAGGGCGCTGCCCTTGACCCCGCTGGGGCCGGCGGCCCCAGCGGGTCAAGG
>CAXTOE010000287.1:934-2916 GCA_964245685.1 uncultured Acetobacteraceae bacterium
GGCCCCGATCCATTAAGAAATGGATTTCGTAGGCTCCGCCTTGATGGGGTCGAGGGGCGAAGCCCCTTGCCTTCTTGTCGTTTGGCTTGCTCTTCGGCATCCCGCTAGGCGCGCCGCAGCATCACGGCGAGCACCCGCTCGGTCAGCCGGCCGTGCGGCGGGCTCATCCAGGTGAAGCCGCTGAAGCGGCTGGGCCGGTAGATCGCGCGCTGATGCGAGAAGCGCATGAACCCGGCATGACCGTGGTAGGCGCCGGTGCCGCTCTGGCCGAGGCCGCCGAACGGCAGCGACGGCATCGCCGCGTGCAGGATGGTGCCGTTCAGGGTGATGCCCCCCGACCGGGTGCGCGACAGCACCAGCGCCTGCCGGGCCGGGTCGTCGGTATAGCAATAGAGTGCCAGCGGCGTTGGCCGCGCCGCCACGAAGGCCGCCGCCTGCTCGATCGTATCGTAGCCCAGCACCGGCAGCACCGGGCCGAAGATCTCCTCCTGCATCACCCGCGAGTCCGGGTCGGGCGCGCACAGGATGGTCGGCGGCATCCGGCGCTGCGCGTCCAGCCGCTCTCGTCGCTCTGGCCGGTCCTCGGGATGGCGCAGCACCGCGTCGCAACCGGCCGCTGCATCGTCGACCAGCGTCCTCAGGCGCCGGTGGTGCGTATCACTGATCAGGGCGGTGTAGTCGGGGTTGTCCTCGACGCGCGGATAGAGCCGTAACGCGGCGTCGTGCAGCGCCTCGGCGGTGGCCGACAGGCGGTGCCGCGGCGTCAGCACGTAGTCCGGCGCCAGGCAGGTCTGGCCGGCGTTGAAGAACTTGCCGACCGCGACGCTGTGCGCGGTGCGGCGCAGCGACTTTGCCTCCGCGACGGCGTCCTCGCACAGGATCACCGGCGACTTGCCGCCGAGCTCGAGCGTCACCGGAACCAGGCCGTCGGCCGCGCTCCGCATCACGCTGCGGCCGACCGCGGTCGAGCCGGTGAACAGCAGGTGGTCGAACGGCAGGGCGCAGAACCGGCGCCCGACCTCGGCGTCGCCGGTGACCACCGCGAGCTGGTCCGGCTCGAACGCCTCTCCCAGCAGGCGGCCGAGCAGCGCCGAGCAGGTCGGAGTCTGCTCCGAGGGCTTCAGCATGACCCGGTTGCCGGCCGCGAGTGCATCGACCACCGGCAGCAGCGACAGCAGGATCGGGTAGTTCCAGGGCGAGACGATGCCGACGCAGCCGAGCGGCTGGATCACGCTCCAGGCGCGACCGGGCCAAAGCCGGCTACCGACCCGGTGCCGTCTTGGTCGCATCCAGCGCCCCACGCGGTTGCTGGAATAGCGGATCGCGTCCAGCACCGGCAGGATCTCGGCCAGGATCGTCTCCGGGCGCGCCCTGTTGCCGTAGTCGGCGTGCACCGCGCGATGCAGCGGCTCGGCGTGGCGGCGCAGCGACGCCGCGAGTCTGGCGAGCGAGGCGCGGCGTGCGGCCGGAGGCGGGCAGGGATCACGCGCCGCCGCGCGCTTCTGACTGTCGAGACGCTGCTGCAGGCTGTCGATCAT
This sequence comes from uncultured Acetobacteraceae bacterium, assembly GCA_964245685.1. Lineage (GTDB taxonomy): Bacteria > Pseudomonadota > Alphaproteobacteria > Acetobacterales > Acetobacteraceae > Lichenicoccus. Next base: position 2,473 of record CAXTOE010000287.1, read on the forward strand.
GCAGCGTTGTAGTGCGGTCGGCTTGCCGGCGGCAAAAATTGCCGTAGCGTAGTTCTCGTACATGACACCGGAACCGACCTCATGAGTCTCGAATCGGATCTGGTCGTGGATCGGCTGCGCCTGAAGCGCCGGTTGGCGCTGTGGCGCGCGCTCGCCGTCGTGGGCTTCGTGCTGGCGCTGCTGGTGGCGGGCGGCGCGCGCTTCCACCCGGCACCCGGACCGCATCTCGCCCGGCTCAAGGTGGACGGGATCATCACCGACGACCCGGAGCGGCTCGCTCTGATCGACGCCGCGCGCAAGGACCCGCGGGTGCTGGGCATGATCCTGTCGATCGACAGCCCGGGCGGCTCGGTCGCGGGCGGCGAGTCGCTGCACGACGCGATCGACCGCTTCGCCGCGCGCAAGCCGGTGGTGGCGGTGATGGGCGGCGTCGCGGCTTCCGCG
>CAXTOE010000287.1:2926-4247 GCA_964245685.1 uncultured Acetobacteraceae bacterium
ACATGATCGCGGTGCCGGCGGCGAGGATCTTCGCCTCCAACGCCACCCTGACCGGCTCGATCGGCGTGCTGCTGCAATCCCCCGACGTCTCCGGCTTGCTCGGCAAGCTGGGCGTGAGCGTGGACGAGCTGGTATCGGGTCCGCTGAAGGGTCAGCCCAGCGTGGTGAAGCCGCTCTCGCCCGACGGACGGGCGATGCTGCAGGGCGTGGTGATGGATCTCTACGGGCAGTTCGTCGACATGGTCGCGAGCGGCCGTCACATGGACGCCGCCCGGGTGCGCGGCCTGGCCGACGGACGTCCCTATACCGGTCGGCAGGCGATCGGGCTCGGCCTGGTCGACCAGATCGGCACCGAGCAGGACGCCAGGCTGTGGCTCGCGCAGGCGAAGCACATCTCGGTCGACACCGAGGCGCGCGAGCTCAAGCCGGCCGAGAAGGGGCCCTGGTGGCGGCGCCAGATGGGCGCGGTGCTGGAGGGCGTCACGACGGCGGCGATGAACCGCCTCATTGCGGGATCGTCCATGAAAACCCTTATTCCGCAAGGACTTGTGCTTGACGGGCCGTTGGCGCTCTGGCAACCTTGACAGCCTGTTCGGGGGGACAGGATGACCAAGTCGGAGTTGATCGCCGAGCTCGCTTCGGCCAATCCCCACCTCCTGAGCCGCGACATCGAGCTGATCGTCTCGACCGTCTTCGACGAGATCACCGCAGCACTGTCGCGTGGCGCCCGCGTCGAGCTGCGCGGCTTCGGTGCCTTCACGGTCAAGCAGCGCGACGCCCGCACCGGCCGCAACCCGCGCACCGGCGAGGCGGTGGCGGTGGACGAGAAGGTGGTGCCGTTCTTCAAGGCCGGAAAGGAGCTGCGCGAGCGGGTCAACCAGCGCGGACCCGGTCGCCGAAGCTGAGGGCGACTCAAGCGATGGCGGCCCATCTACCGATCACCGGCTTCGGCTCGTGTTCTTGTTATGTTCGAGATCCCGCGCTAGGTTCGGTGGCCCGGGGAAGGACCTGGGGAGAGGCTGGAAGAGGGATTGCCTGATGAACCGGATCATCCGCGGCTGGCTCTTTCTCGCGATCATCGCTGCTGCCGGGCTCGCATCGACGCAGGCGCTGGCGCGCGAGCGCCTGCTACGCTGCGCGACCTCGCAGGCCTCCACCCCGTGCGGCCATCCGGCGCCGGACGTCACGCAGCGCCACGCCTACGCGCCGCTGCGTAACGCGATGTTCTTCTCCCATCCCGGATCCGCCTGCAGGTGGAGGAGCGCGCAGCAACATGGCTGAACGACATCTCGACGCCGCCCTGCCTCTCGCCCGTTCGCGG
>CAXTOE010000288.1:0-4227 GCA_964245685.1 uncultured Acetobacteraceae bacterium
AAATAGATGCCGCCCACGGTCTCCCGCACGATCATGAGGTCGAGCCCGCGCACCACGTCCGCCTTCAGCGTGCTGGACTCCACCAGCGGGTCGAGCACCAGTGCGGGCCGCAGGTTGGCGAACAGGCCGAGCTCCCGGCGCAACGTCAGGATCGCGAGTTCCGGCCGCAGCTCGAAGCCGAGATGGTCCCATCGCGGACCGCCCACCGCGCCGAACAGCACCGCATCGGCCGCCCGCGCCGCGCGCACCACCTCGTCGCGGATCGGCACGCCGTATGCCTCGATGGAGGCGCCGCCGACCAGGTCCTCGGTGACGTCGAAGCTGATGCCGCGCCGGCGCGACAGCCAGCCGACGACGCGACCGACCTCGCGCATCACCTCGGGGCCGATCCCGTCACCGGGCAGCACGAGCAGCTTCTTGTTGGCAGGCATCAGCGGGCTTTCGGATGGGGTGAAGGCGGGCCGCCGCGACACCGAGGCCGCTGTTCAGTCAAGCGCGATCGCCGGCATCCAAGACTCGCTCTCCGCCCGGCGCTGCTCGAAGCGGTCGATCGCGCCCGCGTGCTTCAGGGTCTGGCCGATATCGTCGAGCCCTTCCAGCAGCAGATGGCGCCGCCATGGATCGATTGCGAAGCCGACCTCCTCGCCGTCCGGACGCACCACGACCTGGCGCTCGAGATCGACGCTCAGGCGGGCGTTGCCGCCCAATGCCGCGTCGCGCATCAGCCCGTCGCAGACCTCGCGCGGCAGGCAGATTGGCAGCATGCCGTTCTTGAAGCAGTTGTTGTAGAAGATGTCGGCGAACGAGGGCGCGATCACGCAGCGTATGCCGAAATCCAGCAGCGCCCACGGCGCGTGCTCGCGCGAGGAGCCGCAGCCAAAATTCTCGTGCGTGATCAGGATCCCCGCACGCCGGAACGGCTCCCGGTTGAGGACGAACTCCGGCCGCTCCTCACCTTCCTCGAAGCGCATGGCGTCGAACAGGTTCAGGCCCAGCCCGGAGCGCTTGATGGTCTTGAGGAAGCGCGATGGGATGATCTTGTCGGTGTCGATGTTGGCTTCCGGCAACGGGGCCGCGATCGCCGTCAGCGTGGTGAAGGGCTGCATCAGGCCAGCTCCCGCACGTCGGTCAGGCGGCCGGTCACCGCGGCGGCGGCCGCCATCGCCGGAGACAGCAGATGGGTGCGGCCGCCCGGACCCTGCCGGCCCTCGAAGTTGCGGTTCGAGGTCGAGGCGCAGCGTTGCCCCGGCTTGAGCTTGTCAGGGTTCATGCCCAGGCACATCGAGCAGCCCGCCTCGCGCCACTCGAACCCGGCATCGCGGAAGATCCGGTCCAGCCCTTCGCGCTCCGCCTGCAGCTTCACCAGGCCCGACCCAGGCACCACCATGGCGCGCACGCCCTGAGCCACGTGGCGCCCGTCCGCGACGCGGGCGGCGGCGCGCATGTCCTCGATCCGGGCGTTGGTGCAGGAGCCGATGAACACCACGTCCACCGCCACCCCGGACAGCTTCTGCCCGGCACCGAGGCCCATGTAGTCGAGCATCCGCTGCATCCGGGCGCGACGCTCTTCGTCGTCTACCGAGTCCGGATCGGGCACCGCGCCGGTGATCGGCACCACGTCCTCGGGACTGGTGCCCCAGGTGACCATCGGCGCGATCATCGCCGCGTCTAGCACCACCTCGCGGTCATAGGCGGCGTCCGGGTCCGAGGCCAGCGTGCGCCAGTACGCGACCGCGCGCTCGAACGCCTCGCCGCGCGGCGCGAACGGCCGGTCCCTGACGTAGGCGAAGGTAGTCTCATCGGGCGCGATCAGCCCGGCGCGCGCACCGGCCTCGATCGACATGTTGCAGATCGTCATGCGTCCGGCCATGTCGAGGCCGCGGATCGCGGATCCCGCGAACTCGATCACGTGGCCGGTGCCGCCGGCGGTGCCGATGCGGCCGATGATCGCCAGCATCACGTCCTTGGCGCTGACGCCGGCGGGCAGCACCCCCTCGACGGACACCCGCATGTTCTTCGCCGGCCGCTGCACCAGCGTCTGCGTCGCCAGCACGTGCTCGACCTCCGACGTGCCGATGCCGAAGGCCAGCGCGCCCAGCGCGCCGTGCGTCGAGGTGTGGCTGTCGCCGCACACGATGGTGGTGCCGGGCAGCGTGAAGCCCTGCTCGGGGCCGATGATGTGGACGATGCCCTGGCGCCGGTCGAACTGGTCGTAATATTCGATGCCGAACTCGCGCACGTTCTCGGCCAGCGTCTCGACCTGCAGCCGCGACTCGGGCTCCTTGATCGGCAGCGTGCGGTCGCTGGTCGGCACGTTGTGGTCGACCACCGCGATGGTGGCGTCCGGCCGGCGCACGCCGCGTCCGCTCACCCGCAACCCCTCGAAGGCCTGCGGGCTGGTCACCTCGTGGACCAGGTGGCGATCGATATAGATCAGCGCCGTGCCGTCATCGAGCGGCTCGACCACGTGGCTCTGCCAGACCTTGTCGAACAGCGTGCGGCCAGTGGTGCGGCCCTCGACCGCGGGGGCCGCTGACGGATCGTGCATCGATCGACTTCCTCCGGAGGCTGACCCCGAACCCGTATGGCGGCGGCGCTACTCGGCGGCGGGTGCCGGTGCCACGTCGCGCGCCCGCTCGGCGATGCGCGCCGACTTGCCGCGGCGGCCGCGCAGGTAATACAGCTTCGCCCGGCGCACGTCGCCGCGCCGCACCACCACGATCTCGGCGATGGTGGGCGCATACAGCGCGAACACGCGCTCGACGCCCTCCCCGTACGAGATCTTGCGCACGGTGAAGTTGCTGTTCAGCCCCTTGTTGGAGCGCGCGATCACCACCCCTTCGTACGCCTGCACCCGGGTGCGCTCACCCTCGACCACGCGCACCATCACCCGGACGGTGTCGCCAGGGATGAAGACGGGCACCGGACGGGCCTCGGTGAGGCGGGCGATCTGCTCCGCCTCGTACTGCTGGATGACGTTCATGGTCGTATCCTCTCGGGTTCGGTCAGTTACGCCGCGCCGCGGGGGCGGGCAAGACGGTTGATGGGGAGCGGGCGCGGCACCGCTCCCAGAGATCGGGCCGGCGGGCGCCGGTGTCGCGTTCCGCCGCCGCCCGACGCCAGGCGGCGATGGCGGCGTGGTTGCCCGACAGCAGCGGTTCGGGCACCGCCCGGCCCTGCCATTCGGCGGGACGGGTGTAGTGCGGATACTCCAGCAGTCCGGCGGCAAAACTCTCCTCCAGCGCGCTGGCCTCGCTGCCCATGACGCCGGGCAGCAGCCGCACCGCGCCGTCCAGCAGCACCAGTGCCGCGGGCTCGCCGCCGGAGAGCACGTAGTCGCCGACCGAAACCTGCTCGACCGCGCGCGCCTCCAGCACCCGCTCGTCGACCCCCTCGTATCGGCCGCACAGCAGCACGATGCCGGGGCCGGCGGCGTAGCGGCGCAGGTCGCCCTGCTCCAGGCGTCGGCCACGCGGGGTCAGGTAGACCAGCGGCCGCAGGTCGTCGGGGGCCACGCAGGCCGAGATCGCCGCGTCCAGCACGTCCGGCCGCATCACCATGCCCGCACCACCGCCGAACGGGGTGTCGTCGACCGCGCGATGACGGCCGATGCCGTGCGCGCGCAGGTCTTGCGCCTGCAGCGACCAGACCCCGCGCTCGAGCGCCCGGCCGGCCAAGGACAGCCCGAGCGGCCCGGGGAACATCTCCGGGAACAGGCTGAGCACGGCGGCGCGCCAGCTCATGCCGGCATCCCGGAGTCCGACCGCCCCAGGTCCGGCTCACCGGGCAGCTCGATCTCGTCGGGGCGCACGACCAGCAGCCGTCCGGCGGCGAGGTCGATCTCCGGCACGCAGGCGCGGGTGAAGGGCAGCATCACGCTGCGCCCGACATGGCCGATCTCCAGGCTGGCGCCGGCGCCGTAGTCGTGCACCGCCAGCACCGTACCGAGCGGACGCTCCAGGCCCTGGATACGCTCGCGCGCCGACATCCCGACCAGGTCGGCGAGGTAGTATTCATCCTCGTCCGGGTCGGGCAGGCGGTCGCGGTCGACATAGAGCCGGCGATTGACCAGCGCCGCCGCGGCCTCGCGGTCGGCGAGCGAGCGTCCCTGCGCGTCGACCAGCTCGGCGATGCCCTCGCCGCGCCAGCGCACCGTCCACGGCGCGCCGCGGTCGTCGTGCAGCGCGCCGTAGGCGGTCAGGTCCGACGGCACGTGCACAGCTACGC
>CAXTOE010000289.1:0-4221 GCA_964245685.1 uncultured Acetobacteraceae bacterium
CTCGATCTGGTCGGCGACGACGTCCGGGGTGCCGGCGACGAAGAACCGGTCCTCGCTCAGGCCGGCCATCTGCCGCAGCGCCTGGCCCACGGTCTGCTCCGGCCGGAAGCGGCGCAGCAGCGTGGGCGCGCCGGGCTCGCCGCGGGCGATCAGGTCGCCGATCAGCAGGTCGTGCGGGTAGCAGGTCAGGTCGACCGCCGACAGCGAGTGCGCCAGCGCGCCCTCGACGCTGACCAGGCTGCGGTAGGTGTTCAGCTTGTTCGCCACCTCGACGTCGTTGCGGCCGACGACGATGCCGGCCATGACCACGAACTTGATCGCATCGCGGGCGCGGCCGTGCGCCGCCAGCCGGTCGCGGGTGCGCGCGATGTTGGCGCGCACCGCATCCTGGGTGTGGCCGCCGATGAACAGCACCTCGGCGTGTCGCGCCGCGAACTCCAGCCCGATGGGCGAGCCGGAGGCCTGGTACAGCAGCGGCGTGCGCTGCGGCGACGGCTGGCAGAGATGCGGCCCGGCGACACGGTAGTGCGGGCCGACATGGTCGATGTAGCGCACCTTGGCGGGATCGGTGTAGACGCGCCGCTCGCGGTCCTGCAGCACCGCGTCGTCGTCCCAGGAGCCTTCCCAGAGCTTGTAGAGCACGTCCATGTACTCGTCGGCGGCCAAGTAGCGCCGGTCGTGCGGCACCTCGTCGTCGTGGCCGAAATTGCGCGCGGCATTGGGCAGGTAGGAGGTCACGATGTTCCAGCCAACTCGGCCGCGGGTGAGGTGGTCGAGGGTCGACATGCGTCGTGCGAACGTGAAGGGCGGCTCGTAGGTGGTGGAGAAGGTGGCGCCGAAGCCGAGATGGCGGGTCGCCACCGCCATCGCCGGGATCAGCAGCAGCGGGTCGTTCGCGGGGATCTGCATCGCCTCGCGCAGCGCCGTCTCCGGGCCATTGCGGAACCGGTCGTAGGTGCCGATGACGTCGGCCAGGAAGATCCCGTCTAGGGTGCCGTGCTCCGCCATCTGCGCGAGCTCGAGCCAGAAATCGAGATCGTTGAAGCGGTGGCGGTTGTTGTCCGGATGCACCCAAAGCCCGTGCATGATGTGGCTGACGCAGTTCATCTCGAACAGGTTGACGTGCAGCTGCTTAGGCATCGCGATCCCGTGGTACCGCCCTCAGTACCGTGTGGATCGCGCCGGTCAGACGGGACAGCTCGTCCGGTGCGATGGTGAAGGCGGGCGTCAGGTAGACGATGTCGCGGAACGGGCGGATCCACACACCCTGTTCGATCAGTCGCGACTTGAACGCGTTCAGCTCCGGCATCGGGTCGAGCTGCACGACGCCGATCGCGCCGCGCACCCGGACGTCGACCACACCCGGCAGCTCTCGGCAGGGCGCCAGTTCGGCCTCGAGCTGACGCGCGACGGCGGCGACCTGCCCGAGCCGATCCTCCCGCTCGAACAGGTCGAGCGAGGCATCGGCGGCGGCGCAGGCCAGCGGATTGGCCATGAAGGTCGGGCCGTGCATCAGCGCGCAGGCCGGATCGTCGGACCAGAACGCCTCGAACACGTGGCGGCGCGCCACCGTGGCGGCGAGGCCCATCGTGCCCCCGGTCAGCGCCTTGGACAGGGTGATGATGTCCGGCACGATGCCCGCCTGCTCGCAGGCGAACAGGCTGCCGGTGCGGCCGAAGCCGGTGAACACCTCGTCCAGGATCAGCAGGATGCCGTGACGATCGGCACTGGCACGCAGCCGGCGCAGCACCGCCGGGTCATGGAACAGCATGCCGCCCGCACCCTGCACCAGCGGCTCGACCAGGATTGCCGCGACCTCGCCGGCATGTCGTGCGAGGAAGCCGTCGAACGCCGCGTGCGCCGCCTCGTCGTGCGGCAGCGCCACCACGTGATGCTGCGGCAGCAGGGCGGCGAACAGGCTGTGCATGCCCTCCTCGGGGTCGCACACCGCCATGGTAGCGAAGGTGTCGCCATGATAGCCGCCGCGGAAGGCGACCAGCTTGCCGCGGTCGCGCACGCCTCGGTTGAGCCAGTACTGCGCGGCCATCTTGATCGCCACCTCGACCGAGACCGAGCCGGAGTCGCTGAAGAACACGCGTTCCAGGTCGCCTGGCAGCAGCGACGCCAGCCGGGCCGCGAGGCGCTGCGCCGGCTCGTGCGTCAGACCACCGAACATCACGTGCGGCATGCGCGCCAGCTGCCGCGCGACCGCGTCCGCGATGTGCGGGTGATTATAGCCGTGGCAGGCGGTCCACCAGGAGGCGACGCCGTCGATCAGCACGCGGCCGTTGGTCAGGGTGATGCGACTACCCTGCGTCGAGGCGGCGCTCAGAGGCGGCAGGGCGGTCTTCATCTGGCTATACGGCAGCCAGAGGTTATCGGTCATGCGCGCCGCCTCGAAGTGTCGGGACCCGGCGCTCGCGTCTCTATGCCTTGCCGAGGCGCACCAGCCACAGATGCGCGAGGTCGGCGGCGCCGTCCGAGCCGGTCACCGTCTGCAGGGTGCTGATCCCGCTCGCCTTGTCGCCGGCCGCCAGGTAGGCGAGCCCGAGATGCAGCGTCGCGTCTTCCGGCGCGACCAGCCCGCCGCGCGCCATCGCCTCCTTCATCACCGCGATGCCCTTCTGGGACTGGCCGAGATCGACGTAGCTGTAGCCGACACCGAGCAGCGCCTCGCCGGTCTTCATGGTGCGCGCCGAAGCCTCGTCGGCGGCGATGCTGGCCTTCTTGTCGGCGATGGTCTTCTGCACCAGCGTCCTGAGCCGCTCCTCGCGCGAGGCCTGCGCGTCGTGGCCGAGGACACCGTTGGCATAGCCGCGATCGATCACCGAGAGCGCCTGCACCGGAAGCCCGGCCTGCACCGCGAGCTCGGCCATGTCCATGTAGTCGGGCATCGCCGTCAGCAGCCCGACCTCGAGGCGCAGCCGGTCGATGTCGTACTGCAGCCGGTCCGGCACGTTCGGGTTGGCGCGCAGCCCGTGCATCAGCTGCGCCCAGTAGTCCGGCTTCGGGTAGTAGGTGACCAGCCGCACCATCGTGCGGGTGAGGCCGACCTGGTCGTTGGACTGCAGCTGGCAGTTGGCCAGCAGCTGGAGCTGGGCCTCCGGCGGAACCTGGCCGGCATGGATCTCGGCCTCGATCTGCTGCAACTGCGCGGTCGCGGCCTGATTGTAGTCGCGCTGCAGGTAGTAGCACTGGATCAGCAGCTGCTGCATCGCCGGCGCGTTGCCGCCGGCCTTGGCGTAGCGCTGGATTGCGGCGATCGTCTGCGGGTAGTCACGCAGCTGATAGGCCGACGCGGCCTCCGCCATCAGCAGCTTCTGCTGCTCGGCGACCCCGACCTTGCCGGATCGGATCAGCGCGTCGTCGGCGGCGATCGCTCCCTTGTAGTCGCCGGACTGCTGGGCGATCGAGGCGCGCAACTCGGTGATGACGAAGATCTCGTTGGGGGTCTTGTCGCGAGCCGCCTCGGCGATGTCGACCTGCGCGAGCGCCGCCGGGAACTGTCCCTGACGTGCCAGCGCCTCCGCCTTCTCCAGCGGTTTGCCGACGACCGGACGCAGCGCGTTGGGATCGGCCGGCTGCGCGTCGGCCTGCGACTGGGGCGCGGCCGCGGCGTGCTTCGGCCTGGCCTGGGCGTGTGGGGGCAGCGACACCAGCATCGCGCCCGACAGCAATACGCCGGTCAGGAGACCGGCGGAGGGAAGCAGGCGCGCCCGGGTAGGGAGATGCCAGTCCGGTGGAATCATCATTGGCCCCCCATGAATTGTTCCTGCCCGACCAGGCCCAGCTTGCTCATCCCGAGGCGCTGCGCATCGGCCATCACGTGCGCCACGTCCTTGTACGGCGCGAGCCGGTTCGGCCGCAGGTGGATCTCCGGCTGATCGGGCTGCAGCGACGCGTTGGTGAAGCGCGCCTGCAGCTGCTGCTCGTTCGGCACCGGATCGCCGTTCCAGGAGATCGTGCCGTCGAAGTCGACATCGATCGTGACCACCTGCGGGGGCGTCGGCGGCGGCGGCGGATTGCCCTGCGGCAGGTCCAGCTTCACGGCGTGGGTCTGCATCGGGATGGTGATGATGAGCATGATCAGCAGCACCAGCATCACGTCGATCAACGGGGTGGTGTTGATGTCGACGACGACGTCCGGATCGCCGCCTGCACTCTCCGGCGATCCCACATTCATGGCCATGGCGGCGTTCCTCTCGGGATGGGATCAGGCGC
>CAXTOE010000290.1:0-1252 GCA_964245685.1 uncultured Acetobacteraceae bacterium
CCTGCACATCGAATCCTCGATGGTGACGGCCTGCGCCTATGCCGAGGCGGCGCTGGTCAACGGCACCACCACGGTCTTCTGCGACAGCCACGAGATCGGCAACGTGCTCGACGCCGAAGGCGTGCAGTGGATGCTCGAGGATGCGCGCGCCGCACCCCTGAGCATCTTCCTGACCGTGCCGAGCACGGTGCCGGCGACCAGCCCGCGCTTCGAGACCGCCGGCGGCGACCTCACGCCGGCCAAGATCGGCGCCCTGTTCGACGCCTGGCCGGAAGCCGTGGCGCTGGGCGAGAAGATGGATTTCGTGCAGCTCTGCCAGGGAGATGCGCGCAGCCACGGCATCGTCGCCGAGGCGCTGCGACGCGGCCGGCCGGTCAGCGGGCACGTCTACGGCCGCGAGTTCGTCGCGGCCTACGCCGCGAGCGGCGTCACCGACACCCACGAGGCGGTGACCCGCGAGATCGCCGAGGACCTGATCGAGGCCGGGCTGTGGATCTTCCTGCGCGGCGGCCCGCCCGGCACACCCTGGCACAGCCTGCCGCAGGCGATCCGCGCGGTGACCGAACTCGGCGTCAGCCCGCAGCGCGTCTGCCTGTGCACCGACGACCGCGACGCCGACGACCTGTTCCGCTTCGGCCAGGACTGGGTGGTGCGGCAGGCGATCGCGGCCGGCCTGCCGCGCGAGACCGCCTGGGGCATGGGGTCGCTGCACGCCGCCACGCGCTACGGCATGGACGGCGAGATCGGCGGCCTCGGCGGCGGCAGGCGCGCCGACCTGGTGCTGCTCGACGACGCGATGGCGGTGCGAAACACCTGGTACGGCGGCGCGCTGATGGTCGAGGACGGCCGCATCACGCCCGCGCTCGACCGCCAGCTCAGCGAGGCGCGCTACCGCTATCCCGACGCCGCCTACCGCACCGTCACCCTGCCGGCGGCCGCCGCACTCATCCCGCCCCTGCCCGACACGCCCTGCCGCGTCAACGTGATCGCGGTGCGCGACCCCAGCGACATCGCGCTGCACCACGAGGTGGTGGCGCTCGAGGCCGCACCGGACTGGCGGGCGCATCTGGATCGACACGAGCTGTGCTTCCTGTCGATCCTGGAGCGTCACGGCCGCAGTGGGGCCGTCGCCCACGGGCTGCTGCGCGGCTTCGGACTGCGCGAGGGCGCGGTCGCCAGCAGCGTCGGCCACGACGCGCACAACCTCATCGTCGCCGGCCGCGACGAGGCCGACATGCGCCTCGCGGTCGAG
>CAXTOE010000290.1:1262-4219 GCA_964245685.1 uncultured Acetobacteraceae bacterium
GCGTCGTAGTGGTCGCGGACGGCACGGTGCAGGCGATGGTGGCACTGCCGGTGGCGGGCCTGCTGTCCGACCTGCGCGCCGGCGAGGTCGCGGCACTGACCGTCGCGCTGAAGCGGGCCTGGGCCGCCGCCGGATGCAGGCTGCCCTACATGGGATTCAATTTGATTCCACTTTCGGTCATTCCTGCTATACGCATCACTGATAAGGGTCTCGTAACAGTACCGGCTATGCAACAACTGCCGCTGTTCGAACCGGCCTGACATCCTTCCCGACCTTCTTGCGGAGCCGTTCCGATGACCGCGCAGATCACGCAGCTCCGCGTCGGCGACGAGAACTTCCTCGTCACCAGCATGATCGATCGCTGCCCGCGCTCGATGATGCTGCGCGAGCTGGTGCGCAACGCCGTCGAGGCGGCGCAGACCGCGCCGCTCGGCGAAGGCCGCGTCGAGATCTCCGGCATCGAGATCGAGGGCGCGATGAAGCTCGCGATCTGGAATTCGGGACGCGGCATGGATCCGGAGGAATTGTTCCGGATGTGCGACATCGCCTCCTCGATCCGTAAGCAGAACCGCCTCGACCAGAATTTTGGCATGGGCGCCAAGGTCGCGTCGCTGCCCTCCAACCGCCATGGCATGCGCTACCGCTCCTGTCACGAGGGTCGGGTCTGCGAGGTGATGATCGGCCAACGCGGCGGCGTCTACGGCCGCCTGCGCCGCGTGCTCGAAGGGTCCGACGCGCTGCACGACGTGCTCGACGTCACCGAGGAGGCGCTCGCCGAGGGACGCAGCCTGGAGCAGGACTGGACCGAGGTGGTGCTGCTCGGCAACCATCCCGCGCAGCACACGCTGAGCGATCCCTACGACGGCGAGCCGCGCATGCCGGCGCACTGGATCGCCGAGGAGCTGCAGAAGAAGTTCTTCCGGCTGCCCCATGACATCCCCGTCATCCTGCACGAGAGCGCCAACATCTCCGGCGAACTGCATCGCTTCCGTTCCGTGGCCGAACGGTTGGCCACGCACTACACCCGACACGAACAGGTCGCGATCGAGGACGGCGTCACCCTGCACTACGTCCATGACGGCTTCCTCGACGGTGATCCGGGCCGCACCCGCGCCTCGCTGGGCGCGCCCTACTTCGTGCACGGCTTCGCAGGACTGGTGTACAAGGACGAGATCTACGACATCTCCTGGCACCAGGAGTGGCTGCACATGGGCCCGGTCTACGGCATCCCGTTCTGTGGCCGCAACGTCTCGGTGTTCGTCGAATTCCCTCCCGATCATCCGATCCTCCCCGACGGCTACCGGCAGTTCGTGCGCCATCGCGAGGGGCTGCAGGCGCAGCTGTTCCTGCGCGAGTACGCGAGCCGGATCCACGCCAACCGCCCGCAATGGCTGATCGACCTGATCCAGCGCCACGCGCCGGACAGTGCGGTGTCCGACGAGGTCGGCGCGAGCCTGCGCCGTCTGCTGCGCGAGCTGCGCGTGCCGCGTCGCCTGCGCGAGATCACCGCAGCGGCGCGGCCGCCCGAGCAGGCGCCAGAGCTGGCATCTGAGCCGGTGGCGGAGGAGGCGATCGACGCCGCGTCGCCCGAGGACCAGCCGGAGGCGGCCGCGCCGGAGCGGAACGACGCGGCGTCGCAGTACGAGCGCGAGGAGCAGCCCGACGACACCGAGTTCGAGGCGGCGCCGCAGATCATCATGCTGCGCGACGAGACCGAGGCCCAGGCGCGCGGCGTCACCGACCGCGGCGCGCGCTACTACGCCGAGACCCACCAGCTCTTCGTCAACTCCCTCTACCCGGCGGTCGAGGCAATGCGCACGACGCTGGAACGCGAGTTCGGCTGGACCGAGGATCAGGAGACCGTGCGCGCGTCCGCACAGCGCGCGGCCGAGCAGTCGCTGGTCGAGCGCGTCGGCCGGATGCTTGTGTTCGCACTCGCCAAGCAGGGCAGCTGGTCGGACTGGGAGATGAGCTACTCCCTGTCCACGCCGGCGCTGACCATGGCCGCCGACGATTACCACCAGAGCCTGCCGGCGGCGCGGGCGGCGCTGCGCGCCTCGCTTCGGTTGCGGCAGTTGGCGGAGCCGGTCGGTCGTTGAAGGCAGCAAGGCTCGAGGCCAGGGCGCTGCCCTGGACCCGCTGGGGCCGGAGGCCCCAGGCCCCTTTCAGTCGCCCAGTACGACCCGGTCGATGGCGGTGTGCATGCGGGCGCTCATCGGCTTGGTGAGGCTCGAGAACCAGGTGCGCAGCCGGCCGTCGCGGCCGATCAGGTACTTGTAGAAGTTCCAGCGCGGCCTCGACAGCGCGCCGCCCTCCTCGGCGAGCCAGGCGAACAGCGGATGCACCTCCGGCCCGCGCACATGCAGCTTCGCCGCCATCGGGAACGACACGCCGTAGTTGGCGGCGCAGAAATCCTGGATCTGCCGCGCGTCGCCCGGCTCCTGGCGGCCGAAATCGTTGCAGGGCACCCCGATCACTGTAAGACCGCGTGGGCCGAAATGCGACCACAGCGCCTGCAGACCCTCGTACTGCGGCGTGAAGCCGCACTTCGACGCCGTGTTGACCAGCAGCATCGGCTTGCCCTCGAACGCGCGCAGCGGCATCGGCGCGCCAGCCAGCGTCTCTAGGCTGTAGTCGTAGGCGGTGCGCTCGCTCATCGTGGCGGGAACTCCAATCGGTCGGATGCCGCCACCCATCCGTGCAGCGTCGTGGTCTTGTCAATCGATCCGTCACCTGCACCCCCGCGGCTGCTATGCACCGGAGTGACGCGGGAGGCGAACCTTGCTGGAACCACTGATCGAGGGCGGCGGCTGCATCGCCGGTCTGGCGCTGCTGGTCGTCACGGTGAGGCTTGGTTTTTCTGCGGATCTGGGGCTCGCCATCGCCGCCGGTAGTTTGCTCTGGTTTGCGGTGCTGCGATGGCAGCGCGCTCTGCCGACCGGCGGTCTCCTCGTGAC
>CAXTOE010000291.1:0-4218 GCA_964245685.1 uncultured Acetobacteraceae bacterium
AGTTCACCGAGAGCACCACGTAGCCCTCGCTGGCAAGATACTGGTTGAAGCCATACATGAACGTATAGGCATCCATCGGGTGCCAGGCGGGGAGCATCTGCCGGAACGGGCCACCGTGGAAGAACAGGATCGCCGGGCCACGGCCGGCCCGTCCCGCCGGCGGCAGGAAGAGCTGGCCGTGTACCGGCAGCCCGTCCGCGGCGCGGAAGATGACGGCGCTCGGCTGCGCCAGCCTGGCGGTGGGGAAGTCGGACGGGATCGCGCCGGGCGCGAGGTCGGCCATGGCGCCATCCGGTCGGATGACCTCCACCGGCCGCACCGGGTCGCGTCCGCCGCTGCGCACGGCGAACAGACGGCCGTCGCCCGACAGGACCGGAGCGTCCTCGATCCCCTGTCCGCGCGTGAGCCGGCGCGGCGCACCGCCGGCCACCGCCACGCTCCACAGATGCCGCCTGTCGATGTCGCCGCCGTTGGCGGAGTAGACGACCTGGCCGCGATCCGGGCTGAGTGCCGCCTCGAACACCTCGAACGGTCCGCCGGTCGTCAACTCGCGGGCGACGCCGCCGGAGGCCGGGACGGCGAAGAGATGCAGCCATCCGGTGCGCTCCCACGGGAACACCAGCTGGTCGCCTGCCGCCCACATCAGCACGCGGTCGCTCTCGGGAGCCTCGAACAGGCTGCCGCGACCGGGCTGCGCGGTCCAGATCGCGTGTCCCGCGCCGGTTCCTGGCTCGCACACCCAGATCGACCAGGGCGCACCCTCGCGGTGCGAGGTGAAGTCGACGACGTCGGTCCCGGCGGCGATGCGGATCATCGCGATCCGGCGTCCGTCGGGTGACCATTCCGGCGCCCTGTCCAGATCAACGCTCGGCGCCATCCAGACGATGCGCTGTAGCGCCCTGTCGAAGACGCCCACGACGGAGTGGCCGGCGCGTGTGCTGGTGAAGGCGAGCCGGGAGCCATCCGGAGACCAGGCGAGCGCGCTGTCGGCACCGCGATCGTGAAGCAGCTGGCTCGGCGCACCGCCGCCCACCGGCGCCGTCCAGATCTGGCCTTCTGAGAGGAACGCGACCAGGTCCCCGGCGGGAGACACCAGGGGCGCGTTGCCCGGCCCGACCGGACGGGGTTCCTTGCCGTCCAGCCCGACCGACCAGACCATCTGAGGCGGCGCTCCGGAGGGCAGGCTCGCCGTGTTGACCGCGGCACCTCCCTCCAGGCTGCCGCCGCGCGTGTAGAACAGCCGGCGGCTCGCCGGGCTCCAGCTCAACTGGCCGAGGTCGCTGCCGTCGTCGCCCGCGTAGTGCGTCACGGCCCTGCTCCGGGTGGCGCCGTCGGCCTGCCTGTCCGCCACCCAGACGTTGCGGACGCCCTGGTTGTCGTACACCCAGGCGAGCCCTCCCGCCGCGGGTGCTGCGACCAGATCCGAAGGAAACGGAGCGCTCAGAACCTGCCGCAGCGTGAAGTCTGGCGTGCGGGCGCTCGCCACCGACGCGAGAAGCGTCGCGGCGACGGCGACGAGGCTGTGGACCCATCTCTGCAACGACGGTCTCGGCATCGCTCAGGGCTCCTCTTGCGGCATGGTGGGCAGGGCGCGCGTCCGCGGCGCGCGGACGAGCTTCCACGTGCCGACCGTGAGCAGCGGCAGCACGTAGACGCAGATCAGCATCCACGCCAGCAGCCGGTAGCCCGAGGCAATCAGCGCCACCAGCCCGAACGTGCCGGCGAGGAAGACGGCGCTCAGCAGGAGCATCCCGGTGATCGCGAGCCGCAGGGCGATCGGGAACGACCGGCCGCGACGCTCGAGCCACGTCTCGGCGATCCGCTCGTTGACCGCGTGCACCAGTGCCGCGCCGCTCTCCAGCAGTGCCGCGAAGATCATGAGCTGGAACAGGATCCGGAAGGCCGGAAGGTGCAACTGCCGCAGCAGGATATCCGACGGCAGCGTCGCCTGCGCGATGGCTGGATAGTCGGCGGCCATGCAGATGAAGAAGAGAAACGCCGGCAGCATCGCCACCTGGCCGCAGACGATGCCCGCGATGACGGCGTCGCGCCGGCTCGTCAGGTGGCGCGTCGCGGGGAGCACGACGACCGCGCCGATGATGTTGTAGCCTGCGTAGGTGATGCCGCCGACGGGCCATTCATTGCCGACCGGAGTCGGCGCCGAGAATGCGGCGGAGATCTCTCGCCCGATATGGGACAGGCAGAGCAGGACGAAGAGCCCGTAGGTCGCGTAGAGGATCACGGTGACGTATTTGAACAGCCGCTCCACCGCCGGACTGCCGTACGCGGTGACGGCGGTGATCAGGCCGACCAGCAGCAACGATCCGGCGATCGCGGGCATCCCGAAGGTGAGGTTCGCGATGGCTCCTGCCGCCGCTCCGAAAACGGCGAGAAGCAGGACGACGAGCACGAGGTAGATGAGCTCGAACACGAAGCCCAGGCGGCCCAGCAAGTGCCGGAAGAACGTCCGATAGTCCGTGCTGCGTATCGATCTGGCGAACAGGAAGGTCACGGCGCAGACGGAGCACCACAGCAGTGTGGCCAGCAGCATGGCCAGCAAGCCGCCGCGCGGACCGCTCGGCAGGAAATATTGCGCGAGCTCGCGGCCGGTCGCGTAGCCGCCGCCGATGACGACGGCCTTGAAAGCGAACGCCGGCAGCAGGAACCGCTGGAACCGGGAGGGGCCGCGGCGCAAGCCCTTCGAGGTCGAGATCATGGGCCCGGTCCGGACTCGGTGAGCGTCATCGTCCCCGCCGGATCCGAGCCTCGGAAGACACCGCGCGGCAGGTCAGTAGGTGACTCCGACGCCGATCAGGTGGAACGAGGCGGCGATCCAGAGCAGCACCAGGGTCGAGAGCACGAGCGCCACGTTCCAGCCCTTGGCGAGGACGCCCGCAAAACCCGAACGGTTCCGCCATGCCGCCCGGACGTTCCAGATGGTGAACAGGACCGCGAGCGGAAAGACGATGATGCTGAGGACGTGCAGCGTGAGGATCAGCGGATCCAGGGCGTCGGTGACCGCGAAGCGGGTGATCATCAGCATGACGTCGGCGGCCCAGGCGAGCATCAGCAGCGCCGATGCCAGGGCTGCCACGCGCGTCCAGCGATAGCTGCGGATCGCCGCGCGGGTCATCGAGAGGGTGACGCCGTAGCGCCAGCGCACCACGGCGGCCACCGGCCAGAAGATCCCCGTCAGCAGCAGCACCCCGATCGACACCTCCATCGCCGGGAGCAGGAACGAGGGGTCCTTGTACCAGGGGGCGGGAAGGTAGACCTCGAACGGCGAGAAGCCATCCTCCGACCACATCGCGACGCGTCCGTCCTGGAGCTTGGCGGCCAGCCGGTCCTGCTCGCCCACGGCGCGCCAGAGCAGGGGGCTGACCTGCCTGAACCGCGTCGGCGTTCCGGTCAGGTCCATGCTCGGCGAGGCGACGAGATCGTGCCCGCTGTTCGTGGAGATCGTGTTGGGGCCCATCAGGCTGAGCAGGGACAGGAAGTTCGTCTCCGGCCGGCGCGAGCGGTAGTAGGTGCCGACGAGCTTCGCCGCGTCCTCCCCCGAAGATGCCTCGGCCGGCCCGGACGCGGCCGGACCCGAGAAGTAGCGATCGGCGAACCCGTGCAGCAGGGCCACCCGGATGGCCTGCCGGCTGTCCGCGTTGCCCGCACTGTTCAAGGAGATGAAGAAACCGACGCCGTGGTCGATGAACAGGTCCAGCTCCGAGTGGAACCACGCCGTGTCGCCCTCGTGTCCGATGATGCGGTGGCCGTTGCGGTTGACCTCGTAGAAGCCGAGCAGCATGCGGTCGAGCGGGGGGATGATCGTCAACGGCGTGTCGTGCATCTCGTGCGCGGTGGCCGTCTGCAGGATGCGCTGGCCCTGGTACTCCCCGTTCTGCAGGTGCGCGATCATGAACTTCGCCATGTCGCTGCCGGTGACGGCCGAACTCCCGGCCGGCGCGAGCGCGATCTCCTCGTAGGGCTTGGGATCCCCGGTGCCGACCTCGTAGCCATTCGACATCTGCCCCAGCAGCGCCGCGGGAAGCGGCTGGCGGAAGCTCGAGTGATGCATGCCGAGCGGCGCGAAGATGTGCTGCTCGACATACGCGTCGAACGGCTGCCCGGAGGTCCGCTCGACGATGTATCCGGCCAGCGCCGCGCCGAAGTTGGAGTACGCCGGCACCTGTCCCGGCGGGAAGATGCGCGCGGGGATGTCGCGCT
>CAXTOE010000292.1:0-4210 GCA_964245685.1 uncultured Acetobacteraceae bacterium
ACGCAACCGGGCGGACAGGCACTTTCGGGCGAGCTTGGGCCAGCGCCAGCGTGGCGCGCAGCCCGGTGAAGCTGCCGGGTCCGGTCACCGCCGCGACCAGCTCGAGCGAGGCGATGTCCCAGCCGGCACGGTCCAGCATGGCCGACAACAGGCCGGGCAGGCCTTCCGCCCCGCGCCCCGCCTGCTCGGCCTGCTGCACCGGCCGCAGCCCAGCGGCGTCGCGCGACAGCAAGGCGGCGATCGCTTCGCCGCCGGCGCCGTTCAGCACCAGGATCCGGGAAGGCGGCCGCGAAGGGCGGGGATCGCTCAGAGCAGCAGGCAGGCCTCGTCGAAGGTGAGCCGCGGTGCCCGCGGTGCCTCCGGCGGCCCCTCCGCGTAGCCCAGGTTGACCAGGAAGTTGGAGCGCCAGCCCTGTCCCGCGAGGAAGATCTCGTCCACCCTAGCGGCGTCGAAGCCGGACATCGGCCAGACGTCGAGGCCGAGCATGCGCGCCGCCAGGATCAGGTAGCCGCCCTGCAGCGAGGCGTTGCGGAACGCCGTCTCCTCGGCCAGTGCCGCGTCGGCGGCGAACCAGGAGCGCGCCTCCGCCCGCGGGTAGAGACGCGGCATCTGCTCGTAGAACAGCGGGTCCTGGCCGCCGATGACGGTGACCGCGGCGGCCAGCGTCGGCTCGACGTTGCCCGGCGACAGCGCGGGGCGCAGCCGCTCGCGGCTGTCGCGGCTGGCGAGGAACACGAAGCGCGCCGGCGAGCAGTTGCCCGAGGTGGGGGCCAGCTTGACCAGGTCGTAGAGGCCGTGCAGCACCGCCTCCGGCACCGGCCGATCGCTCCACCGCGCGGGCGTGCGCGCGTCGCGGAACACGCGGTCGAGCACGGCTGCCTCGACGGCGGCGCCCTCGACGGCGGCGCCCTCGACGGCTTCGGCCTCCGGCTCGGTCAGCGTCGCACTCAAGCCTCGACCTGCTCCACCGCCTGCACTTCCGGCACGTAGTGTCGGAGCATGTTCTCGACCCCGTGCTTCAGCGTCGCCCGCGAGGACGGGCAGCCCGAGCAGGCGCCCTGCATGTGCAGCCGCACCACCCCGTCGCGATAGCCGCGGAACACGATGTCGCCGCCGTCCGCGGCCACCGCCGGGCGCACCCGCGTGTCCAGCAGCTCCTTGATCTGGGCGACGATCTCGGCATCCTCGGGTGCCACGTCCTCGTCGGCGAGGTCGGCGTCGCCCTCGACCACCGGCCGGCCGGAGACGAAATGATCGACCACGGTCGACAGCACCAGCGGCCGGATCTCCGACCACTCGTGCGCGTCGGTCTTGGTCACGGTGATGAAGTCGGCGCCCAGGAACACGCGCGCCACCCCGTCGAGCGAGAACAGCGCCGAGGCAAGCGGCGAGCGCGCCGCCGACGCCTCCGAGGTGAAGTCCGCGGTGCCGCTGCCCATCACGTCGCGGCCGCCGGGGAGGAACTTCAGCGTGGCCGGATTGGGGGTGTCCTCGGTCTCGATAAACATGCGGAAGGATCCTGTACGTGGGTGCGCCGCGCGTGCGCCCTGCGGCTCTTCATGTGGCAATACCCCTCAGGCAGGCAAGAGGCGGTTCCGGACCCGGTCCCCTGCCGGGGCCTTCGCGTCGAGCTTTTCGATTGACAGCCGCCGTCCGGCTCTGGCCATGCATCACCCACCCGATCAGGGCGCGCCAGGCGCCGAGAGGCTTGATCCCGATGAGCAGAACGATCCCCGATACGAGCCGCCTGCTCCTCGCCGGCGGCCTCCGCGTGGCCGCCTTCTGCGTGGCTTTGGGCGCGACGGGCCTCGCCGGGCAGCCGGCACGGGCGCAGTCGGCGGCGCATCCGCAACGACTCGCCTTCGTGCTGAACTCCGCCGGCGCCTCGATCAGCGAGATCGACATCGACAGCCGACGCGAGGTGCGCCGCCTGCCGGTGCTGCGCGAGCCGCACCACATGGCGGTCACCCCCGACGGTCGCTCGCTGGTGGTCGGCGACACCGCCGGCAACGCGCTGTTCTTCCTCGATCCGCTGACCGGTGCCCTGCAGCGCCGGATCGCGGTCAGCGACCCCTACCAGCTCTCCTACAGCCCGGACGGCAGGTGGCTCACCATCGCAGGCCTCGCCCGCGACCAGGTCGACATCTACGACGCGGCCACCATGACGCTGGCGCATCGCGTGCGCACCGGCAGCATGCCGAGCCACATCAACTACGCGCCCGACTCCGCGGTGGCCTATGTCAGCCTGCAGGGCAGCGGCACGCTGATCGCGATCGAGACCGCGACCGGCCGCGTGCGCTGGCAGAGCCCGGTCGGCTCCACCCCGGCGGGCGTGCTCTGGCACCAGGGCAGGATCCTGGTCGGCACGATGGGCACCGACTATGTCGCCGTGGTGGATCCGGCGGACGGCCACGTCGAGCGACGGCTGCACATGGCGCCCGGGCCGCACAACCTGTTCGCCTCGCCGAGCCGCAAGCTGCTGTTCGTCACCTGCCGCGTCTCCGGCACGATCGAGCAGCTCGACTGGAACACGCTCGCGATCCTGCGCAGCTACCAGCTGCCGGGCGGCCCCGACGACATCGTGTTCGGCCCGGACGACACGATCTGGGCCACGCTGCGCTGGCGCCAGCACGTCGCCGTGCTCGACCTCGCCACCGGGGCGGCGAGCTTCATCCCGACCGGCCGCTCGCCGCACGGCATCTGGCTGAACACGGCGCTGGCAGCGCCGTCGCCGGTCGGCAAGGTCAGCCTGCTGAGCCCCTGACCGATTGCGTTTCGAAACGACATCGCCTAAGCGTCATCACAGAAGCTCTTCCCGCTTCCCAAGATGGGGAGCGGCAGGACGCGTAAAATCGAGACGGGCGTGGTTGAAACGATCCCGGTCGCCAGCGCGAGGACTGTGATGAGCGAAAACTATTCATCGCACGGCAAGGACGGACGGGACGCGGACGGATCGTCAGATCCGGCAGACGTCTCCGACCAGATCGCCGGGATGGACGCCGGCAGCCAGGCGCAGGAGGCGCTCGCGGTCTCGCTGCTGCTGAAGGGCCGGTCGGATGCGGCCGCCGCGGCGGCCACCCGCGCCCAGGACAGCGCCACCGGAGGTCCCAGGAAGGCCGCCGGCTCGCACCAGATCCTGTTCATCGACAGCCGCGTCACCGACATCCAGGGCCTGCTGCAGGGGCTGGCGAGCGGCACCCAGGTCTACATCCTCAACCCCGACGAGGACGGCCTGGCGCAGATCGCGAAGGTGCTGGGCAACCGCACCGACGTGCCGGTCATCTCGGTGATCGGACACGGCAACCAGGGCGAGATCGAGCTCGGCTCCTCAGTCGTCACCGAGACCACGCTCAACCAGTCCCAGGCGGTGCTGGCGGCGATCGGCCACGCGGTCGCGCCGGGTGGCGACATCCTGCTCTATGGCTGCGACGTCGGCGAGGGACCGGCCGGCCAGCAGTTCGTCGACAGCTTCGCCAACGCGACCGGCGCCCGCGTCGCCGCCGCCTCGCACGTCGTGGGCGACCTCGCCGCCGGCGACGGCTGGAACCTCGACACCACCAGCACCGGCTCGGCGCTCCGTGCGCCGCAGGTGCTGAGCAGCACGGCGATCGCGGACTACGCGCACCCGCTGGTGATCAACGCGCCGCCGACCGGGCTGCCGATCACGATCACCAGCTTCACCGGCAACACCGCCTTCGACGAGGCCGGCACCACCACCATCAACAGCAGCGGCTACCTGCAGCTGACCAATGCCACGGCCAACCAGGATGGCATCGCCGTCTACGGTCAGTCGTTCCCGTCGACCGCCGGGCTCTCGGTGCAGTTCACCTACTATTCTGGCGGCGGCACCGGCGCCGACGGCATCTCGTTCTTCCTGCTCAACGCCGACGAGATCACTGCTGCCGGCCACACCGCGGCCAACGTCACCGCCGGCGGCTATGGCGGCGGCCTGGGCTATTCCGACGACGGATCGAGCGGCATCACCGACGGCTTCCTCGGCCTCGGCCTCGACACCTTCGGCAACTACACCGCGGTCGATCGCGGACAGACCGGCAACGCCGCCGCCACGCCGAACGAGGTCGCGGTGCGCGGCGCGGGGAACGGCACCACCGGCTACGGCCTGCTGACCAGCGCCGGCTACACGCCCGGCATCGACGGCACCCGCACCGTCAAGGTGAACCTGGTCAAGACCGACAGCACGCACGAGAGC
>CAXTOE010000293.1:0-529 GCA_964245685.1 uncultured Acetobacteraceae bacterium
CAGCACGCCCGCCCGCGACGGCGCCGGGCGCCGCGGCGAGCGCTCGCGGGTGATCCTGCACCAGGCGGGCGCGCCGCCCGGCGCGCAGCGACTGTGCGCGACGCTGCGCGCCACCGGCAGGCCGGGACGGGCGTCGCAACCGCTGCGGGTGCTGCTCGACGGCGTCGCGGTCGCGTCGTGGCAGGTCGCGGCCGGCGTGCCGCGACGCTACTGCGCCCGCATCGCACCGCGCGCCGGAAGCGCGATCCTGACCCTGGAGCGGCCGCGCGGCCCCGGCTGGCGCTACCGGCGCGACGTGCCCGGGATCGCGCTGCAGGCCCTCGCGCTCGACGGCCACGCTGCGTAGCCTGAGCTACCCGCCCCGGCGCGGGCAGGGAGACGGTGATGCGGGCTGTGGCGATGCAGCGGATGATGTCGAGAGCCGATGGAGGCGCTTGATCCTGCGAGTTGTAAGCAAACTTGGGGACTCGTGATCTGGATGCAACATTAGGTGGGAATCAGTGGTACGGACCTCGTGGCAATGACACTC
>CAXTOE010000293.1:539-4201 GCA_964245685.1 uncultured Acetobacteraceae bacterium
CCTGGTGGGCGCGATGCTGGCGGGATGCGCCGCACCCTCGCGGCCGATCACCATCGCCGCCGCCCTGCAGGAGCTGCAGGGCCAGCTTCGGGCGGCCGGCGCGATCAGCGCCACCGGCGCCAGCCCCGAGGCATTCGCCGCCGCCGTGCACGCGGCGCAGTGCGAGGCACGCGCCGCCGATCCGGAGGTGCCGATCCTGGGCGGCGAGGTCACCATCGACCTGACCGGCAGCTTCACCGTCAGTGGCGGCTTCGCGATCGGCCCGGCGATCACCGGCGGACCGCCGTTCGGCCTCTCCAGCTCTCTCTCTCGCGGGCAGACGCAGCAGCTCACCCTGCCGCTCAGCTTCGCCGCCCTGTCCGAGCTGCCGGACGTCTCGGCGGCGCGGCGTCTCGCCCTGTTCTCGGCCCTGCCGCCGGCGGCCCGCACCACGGAGACACGACGGGTGGTGGCGCAACGCGACACGCTGCGCACGCAGACCCGGCAGCTGATCGCGGGCTTCAATACCCGAGCCTGCGACGGGCCGGCGGCGCGGCCGGCCGGCCCGTTCCACCCGATGACCGTCCGCCCGGTCGCCGGCCGAGCGGCGCCGCGCGCCTGACCGATCACGCGCGGGCCACGCTTCGGCTCGCCGCCTCGTGGCGCCGGATCCGCCATCATGTTCGTCACACAATCCGTCGCGCTTCTTGAGGCGCAGGTCGGCGTGCTCGAGGTATGCAGATTGGCCGTGGTAGATACGTGCGAGCTCAATGAGAATTATCCGACAACGATTCATGATCCGGCGTAGGTGAGCGGTGGGAGCACCTTGACCGCCTGCCGCCCAGTTCGACCACGACGGAAGTTCCCAAATGAGAAACCTGGACCATCAGTAGAAGTGACGGATGACCCCCAGGCGGCACCACTACAAGATTCGGGTGACCTGGACCGGAAACGAAGGCACGGGAACGTCTTCTTTCCGCGGCTACAGCCGGGACCATCGGATCGACGGCCAGGCCAAGCGCAGCATCGAGGGATCGTCCGATCCAAGCTTCCGGGGTGATCCGACACGCTGGAATCCTGAAGAGCTCCTCCTCGCGTCTCTCTCGGCCTGCCACAAGCTCTGGTACCTGGGTCTCTGCGCAGAGGCAGGTCTCACCGTCGTGTCCTACGAGGATGATGCGGAGGGCTCCATGCTCGAGGAGTCGGATGGCGCCGGTCAATTCACGTCCGCCGTGCTCCGCCCGCACGTGACCCTCGCGATGGGTTCGGATCGGGCGAGGGCTGAAGCCCTTCATGCCAGGGCGCACGCGATGTGCTTCATC
This sequence comes from uncultured Acetobacteraceae bacterium, assembly GCA_964245685.1. Taxonomy (GTDB): domain Bacteria; phylum Pseudomonadota; class Alphaproteobacteria; order Acetobacterales; family Acetobacteraceae; genus Lichenicoccus. The sequence goes on from CAXTOE010000293.1 coordinate 1,841, forward strand.
GCCCGGTCGGTCAATTTCCCGGTGGAGCATCACCCCATCATCGAGGTGTCTGAATGCTCGTCATGAGATCTACGTCGTGTATGGACCGGAGCCGACTGAAAGCAGATGCCTGATGGCATCGTTGGGTTCAACTCAGGTCGATAATGCGGCTGAGGCTCCCGGAGAAAATCTCCGAGAGGAAGTGACGGTTCGAGGCTGACGCACTGACGCTGACGATCCGATGTGCTGGAAGTTCCTGGTCAGGTCGGAGCGAGTCGCTACGTGTGCAGTTCTCTGGCTCCCACCTCGGAGATGCAGGACGACATGGAAGGCAAGCTCACGGCTGCGGACTTAGCTGCTCTGCAAGGTTCTTGGGAACAGGTTTACTTAGAGGTAGACGGTGCAGCAAATCCGCCAGACGAACACACCGCGCCTGTCGCTTTAACAACGATAGAGGGCCACCCTTTTTCCGTCTTTCGAGCTGATGGAAGCGTAATGCTGAAGGGCGTGTTCGAGTTGGACGCCACGACTTCTCCAAAATCTATCACGTGGGTTGATTCCATAGGCTCAGATGCCGGGAAACGGCTTCCAGCTAGCTACATGCTCAACCATGACAGCTTCACCTTCATTGCAGCCAATGAGGGTGCACCGCGCCCTGTAGCCTTCCGCACCATACCAGGACAAACGATGCGTTCGTTCATACGCCGAACAGCTGGCTAAGCCGCACAGGTGCCAAACGCGAGTGTGTAGAGCATCATACGGACTGGGCACCGATGGCGGACATCATGTCGCGAAGCAAGTGCCGGAAGCGCTCGCCGCTGAACTGCTGGAGTTCTCGACTGATCCTGCCTTAGGTCAGGAGACAGCAGCCGGCGCCCGGATCAGCCGTAGCGCGCCAGCGACAGGTCCTCGTGCTCGATATTGGGGCGACGCCCGGCGATCAGGTCGGCGACCAGCCGGCCGGAACCGCAGGCCATGGTCCAGCCCAGCGTGCCGTGGCCGGTGTTGAGCCACAGGTTGCGGTAGCGTCCGGCCGGTCCCACCACCGGGGTGCCGTCGGGCGTGTTCGGTCGCAGCCCGGTCCAGAAGCTGGCGCGCGACAGGTCGCCGCCGCCGAACAGCTCGTTGAAGCTCAGCTCCAGCGTCTCGCGCCGCTCGGCCCGCAGCCGCAGGTCGTAGCCGGTGAGCTCGGCGGTGCCGCCGACGCGGATGCGGTCGCCGAGCCGGGTGATCGCGACCTTGTAGGTCTCGTCGTTCACCGTCGACACCGGCGCACGCGCGGCATCGGTCAGCGGGATGGTCAGCGAGTAGCCCTTCACCGGATAGACCGGCAGCCGGATGCCCAGCGGCCTCAGCAGGGCCGGGGTGTAGCTGCCCATCGCCACCAGGTAGGCGTCGCCGCCGATCGGGCCGCGATCGGTCTGCACGGCGGTGACGGTATCGCCCTCGGTGCGCAGCGCCTGGATCGCAATGCCGGTGCGGAACACCACGCCGGCCGCCGCGGCCTTCTCGGCGAGGCGGCGGGTGAACAGGTGAGCGTCACCGGATTCGTCGCCCGGCAGCCGCAGGCCGCCCTTCAGCAGGTGCCGCACCCGCCCCAGCGCCGGCTCGGCGCGCACGCAGCCTTCCACGTCGAGCAGCTCGTGCGCGACCCCGCCCTCGGCAAGGATGCGCATGTCCTCTGCCGCATGGTCGAGCTGCGACTGCTTGCGGAACAGCTGCACCAGGCCGCGCTGCCGGTCGTCGTAGGTGATGCCGGTCTCGACCCGCAGGTCGCCCAGGCAGTCGCGGCTGTACTCGGCGAGCCGCAGCATGCGGCCCTTGTTGCGGGCGTAGGCCTCGTCGTTGCAGTTGCGCAGCAGCTGGATCATCCAGCGCCACATCGCCGGATCCAGCCGGGCGCGGATCACCAGCGGGCTGTGCTTGCCGAGCATCCAGCCCAGCGCCTTGCGCGGCAGCCCGGGCGCTGCCCAGGGCGTGGAGTAGCCCGGCGAGACCTGGCCCGCATTGGCGAAGCTGGTCTCCATCCCGGTCTGCTCGTGGCGGTCGACCAGCTCCACGGCGTGGCCGAGTCGGGCCAGGTACCAGGCCGAGCTCACCCCGATCACGCCGCCGCCGAGCACGATGACCTTCATGCGGCCCCTCCTTCGTCCGCGCCCAGGTAGCGGCGGTGATAGCGGCCGCCGAGTGCCGTGAGCATCTCGTAGCCGATGGTGCCGGCTGCCGCGGCGGCGTCGTCCAGAGTGCGGAGCGGGCCGATCAGGTCGATCTCGGTGCCGGGCGACAGCGCCGTCTCGCCCAGTGCCGTGACGTCGAGCGCCAGGCTGTCCTTCGAGATGCGGCCGACGATCGGCAGCTCGGTGGCGTCGCCCGAGGAGAGGG
>CAXTOE010000294.1:0-4196 GCA_964245685.1 uncultured Acetobacteraceae bacterium
GGTGCCGGTGGCCACACTCGGCGTGGATTGCTGTGCGGCGACCGGCGCGTTGACCGCCGTCTGCGCCCGCGCCTGGCCCGCCTCCAGCAACAGGCAGGCGAGGCTGGCGGAGACGAGCCGGGTGACGGAACTGCAGGGCGGGGTCGTGCGGAAGCCGGTAATCGCCACGCTCTTCGCTCTGGAAGCCGCCGCCACTGGGTTCATCGCGCTCGTCTCGGCTAGGGTTCGGGCTGGCCGCCGGTCATGCTTCGTCTGGCCGATGTGGCAGGATCCGTATCCCGGGAGCAACCGCTTGATCCCCTGCGTAAACAACGTTACGTAATAGTGCAAACTGGGATGCACCGATCATGATTGCAGTTCTTGTCGGAGCTGCGCGATGCGGCGGGCTCGCGCGGCGCGCCTGCATCTCCACCATGGCGCTGCTGCTGCAGGCCGCGGCGCCGGCCCATCGGGACGCGGTGGCGATCGGCCTGACGCTGGAGCCGCCGGTGCTCGATCCCACCGGCAATCCGTCCGAGCCGGTGGCGGACGTCACCTACGGCAACATCTTCGAGGGGCTGACGCGCATTGCCGCCGACGGCTCGGTGCAGCCGGCGCTGGCCACCGCCTGATCGCGATCCGCCGACGGGCTGGAGTACGAGTTCCACCTCAGGCACGGCGTCCGCTTCAGCGACGGCACGCCGTTCGAGTGCGCCGTCGTGCAGTTCAGCATCGACCGCGCCCGCGCCGACGGCAGCCGCAACCCGCAGCGTCCGTTCTTCGCCCCGATCGCCGAGGTGCGCTGCCCGTCCGCGGACGCGGCGGTGATCCGACTGACGCGGCCCTCGGCGGAGCTGCTCTACCGGCTCGGCTGGGCCAGCGCGGTGATGGTGGCACCGGCCACGGCGGCGGCCGACGACGTGCGGCCGGTCGGCACCGGCCCCTACCGGCTCGCCGGCTGGAAGCGCGGCGACAGCGTGACGCTGGCCCACAACCCGCAGTACTGGGGTGCCGCACCGGCGATGGCGACGGCGACGTTCCGCTTCCTGGCCGATCCGCTCGCCGCCGAGAACGCGCTCAAGGGCCACGCGATCGACCTGTTCACCAACATGCAGCCGGAGCAGCTCGGCGGCTTCGCCCACGATCCCGGCTTCCGCATCCTGGTCGGACGCAGCGACGCCAAGGTGATGCTGGCCCTGAACAACGCGCGCAAGCCGTTCGACGACGTGCGCGCGCGGCGCGCGCTGGCGTACGCGATCGACCGCGCGGCACTGGTCCACGCCACCGACGAGGGCTACGCGAGCGTGATCGGCTCGCACCGCACGCCGGCCGACGCGGACTATGTTGACCTGTCGAACCGCTACCCGTTCGATCCCGCGCGCGCCACCCAGCTGCTGGCGCAGGCCGGAGTGGCGCCGGGCACCACGCTCACCATCACGCTGCCGCCGACGCCGTACGCGCACCAGCTGGGCGAGCTGATCGGCGCCTACCTGCCGCAGGGGGGGCTGCAGGTGACGCTGGTGCCGGTCGAGTGGGCGCAGTGGCTGCAGCGCGTGTTCGGCGAGGCGAACTACCAGGCGACGATCATCGCGCACACCGAGCCCGCCGACCTCGATATCTATGCCCGGCCGCACTACTACTTCAACTACCACGACCCCGAGTACGACGCGCTCTACCGGCAGCGCGAGACGGCGCTGGACCCGGCGCAGCAGCTGGCGCTGTCGCAGCGCATGCAGCGCAAGCTCGCCGAGGACGAGCCGAACGTGTTCCTGCTCAGCTTCAAGACCATCACGGTGGCCGGCGCCGCCCTGCGCGGCGTGCGCGTCGACCGCACCCTGCCGGCCACCGTGCTGTCGGAGCTGAGCTGGGCGCCAGCCGCCGCCGCGCCCTGATGCGTACGCTGGCCTGGCTGGCGGCGACGCTGCTCGCCGCCTCGCTGGTCGTGTTCGTGGTGCTCGACGTGCTGCCCGGCGATCCGGCCGCGATCATCCTCGGCATGGACGCCGATCCGGCGGCACTCGCCGCATTGCACCACCGGCTCGGCTTCGACCTGCCGCTGGCGACGCGCTACCTGCGCTGGGTCGGCGGGCTGCTGAGCGGCGATCTCGGCGTCAGCACAACCTACAACATCCCCGTGTCGCAGCTGCTCGGCAACAGGCTGGCGGTGACCCTGCCGCTGACGCTGCTGGCGCTGCTGCTGTCGCTGCTGCTCGGCATCCCGCTGGGCGTGCTCGGCGCCGCCTGGCGGGGACGGGCCGCCGGCACCGCGCTGGACGCGCTCACCCAGCTCGGCCAGGCGATCCCGGATTTCTGGCTCGGCGTGCTGCTGATCCTGATCGTCGCCCTGCACGGCCACCTGCTGCCGGCGAGCGGCTTTCCCGGCTGGGGGCATCCGCTCTCCGGGCTCGCGGCCCTGCTGCTGCCGGCATTCGCCATCGCCCTGCCGCAGGGCGCGGTGCTGGCGCGGGTGATGCGCGGCAGCGTGCTGTCGGTGCAGGACGAGGAGTTCATGCGCACCGCGCGCGGCAAGGGCCTGAGCCGGCGCGCCGCACTCTGGCGCCACGCGGTGCCGAACGCGCTGATCCCGACGGTCACGCTCCTTGGCATGCAGTTCTCCTTCCTGCTCGCCGGCACCATCGTGGTGGAGAACGTGTTCAGCCTGCCCGGCGTCGGGCGGCTGGTCTACGAGGCCATCACCCAGCGCGACCTGATCGTGGTCCAGGACCTGGTGATCCTGCTGGTCCCGGTGGTGAACGCGGTCAACTTCGCTGTCGAGCTGCTGTACGGCCGGCTTGATCCGCGGCTGGCCGACGCGGCCGGCCGGCGCGCCCTGTGAGGCCGCCCTCCAACCTCGGTGTCGGCGCCGCACTCACCGGATCGCTGGCGCTGGCGGCGCTGCTGTCGCTGGCCTGGACACCCTATCCGCCGGCCGCGATCGACATCCTGCACTGCCTGGCGCCGCCGGGTGCGGCACATCCGCTGGGCAGCGATCCGTATGGCCGCGACATGCTGTCGATGCTGATGGCGGGGCTGCGCAACACCGGCTTGGTCTGCCTGCTCTCGGTGCTGCTGGGTGCCGCCGTCGGGGTGCCGCTCGGGCTCGCCAGCGCCGGCCGCCACGCCGCCAGCATCCCGATCCTGCGCCTGTGCGACCTGATCTTCGCCTTCCCGCCGCTGCTGACCGGGATCATGGTGGTCGCGGTCGCGTCGCCGGGCACGCTCAGCGCGGTGATCGCGATCGGCGTGTTCGACATTCCCGTGTTCGCGCGCGTCACCCGTGCTGCGGCACTGACGGTGCTGACACAGGACTACATCCTTGCCGCCCGGGTCGCCGGGTGCGGCTGGCCGAAGATCCTGCTGGTGCACGTGCTACCCAACATCGCCGACGGCCTGCTGGTGCAGGCGACGCTGCTGCTGGGGCTCGCGGTGACGCTGGAGGCGGCGCTGAACTATCTCGGGCTCGGCACGCAGCCGCCGGCGCCGAGCCTCGGACGCATGCTGCGCGACTACCAGACCTATATCCACCGCACGGCGCTGCCGGTGGTGTGTCCCGGGGTGGCGATCGCGGCCCTGGTGGCTGGGGCTCAACCTGCTCGGCGACGGGCTGCGCGACCGGCTCGATCCGCGAGCGCGGCACCGCGGGTGAGCGTGCTGCTCGCGCTAGAGGGCGTTACGGTGCGCGTCCGCAGGCGCGGCGGCAGCGCCACCGTGCTGCACGAGGTGCGCCTGCGCGTCGCGGCCGGCGAGACCGTGGGGCTGGTCGGCGAGTCCGGATCCGGCAAGTCGATGCTCGGGCTGGCGGTGATGGGATTGCTGCCGGAGGCCGCGGAGGCCTCGAGCGCGATCCGCCTCGACGGGCGCGACCTGCGGGCGCTGGGCGAGGCGCAGCTCTGCGCCGTGCGCGGCCGCGACATCGCCATGGTGTTCCAGGAGCCGATGCGCGCGCTGAACCCGGTGCAGCCGATCGGCCGCCAGGTGGCGGAGGGCATGCATCTGCATCTGCAGCTGTCGCGCGGCGAGGCGGAGGCGCGGACGCGCGCGCTGCTCGACCGTGTCGGGCTGCCGACGCACCGCTTCCCACCCGAGCAGCCGCCGCATCGTCTGTCCGGCGGCCAGCGCCAGCGGGTGATGATCGCGATCGCGATCGCCTGCCGGCCGCGGCTGCTGATCGCCGACGAGATCTCGACCGCACTCGACGCCACCACGCAGGCGCAGAT
>CAXTOE010000295.1:0-4185 GCA_964245685.1 uncultured Acetobacteraceae bacterium
GTATTCGGGCACGCCCATCCTTCCTCTCGCGGCGCTTCGGCGTCGCATCTTGGACGTTTCCTCCCTAAACTTGGGCGGCGCCTCGTGCGCCGCCTTTTTTTTCGCGTGCGCACGGTCGTCTGCTGAGGAAGCCAAGGGCTCCGCCCTTTGACCCGCTGGGGCCGGCGGCCCCAGACCCCTCGCCTGTCGTCTTCCCTGCTCGGGCACGCTCAGGGATGGGCGCTCGCGGGCGTCGCCGGGGTCAGGAACGGGCGCGGCGTCAGCTCCGGGGTGGTCGCGGGCTTGGCGGCGCCGTTGGGTCCCGCGCTCGCGTACCAGTCCGGCACGGTCGCCCGATGATCGTCGCGTATCGCCTGCGCCTGGCTGTCGCGGAGCTGCCGCCACAGGCTGCGGAAGGTGGCGTAGGGGTCGAGCGCGTCGGCCTTGACCTGCTGGATGTCCTTGAGGTGACGCGAGGTCTGGTCGAGCGCGCCGAGCACCGCCTGCGACCAGCCCAGGCTGTTGGAGCCGTCGAACGACAGCCAGGTGAACGGGCTGCTCGCCGCGTCGATCCCCCGCCCCACGCCGTCGCGCAGGCCCGACGGGCCGTAGAGCGGCAGGTAGAGATAGGGGCCGGCCGGCAGCCCCCAGATCGCCAGGGTCAGGCCACCATCGGCGTCGTGGTCGGGGTAGCCGACCCTCCTCGCGATGTCGAAGATGCCGCCCACGCCCAGCGTGGTGTTGATGGCGAAGCGCATGAAGGTGTCGCCGGCGCGACGCGGCTTGGTCTCGAGCACGTCGTTCACGAACTGCACCGGCTGGCCGATATTGTTCAGCAGGTTGTGGATGCCGCCGCGCACCGGTCGCGGCACTGCGGCGTTGTAGCCGCGCGCGGCCGGCGCCAGCACGTAGGTCAGGGCGCCGTCATTGACCCGGTAGAAGAAGCGGTTGGTCGGCTCGAACGGGTCGTTGGTCGCCTTGAAGTCCGCCACCGCCTCGGGATCGCTTGCCGGCGGCGGCGTCGCGCACCCCGCCAGCAGCATGAGCGGCGCCAGCAGGCTTCCCAGGATGGCTCGTGACCTCAGACGCATCGCTGCTCCCTCTCCGACCCGCGGCCGAGACGATTCGATAGGGGCATCATAGGACGCCCGGCCGGTGCGGATGACGCGCTCAGACCCGGAAGACGTAGACTTCGCCCGAGGTGCGCTCGATGTCCGGCGGGAAGGCGGCCCGCTTCTCGGCGAAGTAGCGTGCACGGTGGTCGCCTTCGGCCGCCAGGTTGTAGGTGAGGTAGAGCACCCGGCGGGCGGCATCGGTCAGGTTCGGCTTGCTCGCGTGCGGCACGAAGCTGTCGAAGAAGATCACGTCGCCCGGCTGGGTCGGCACCGCGACCAGCCCCAGCGCGTCCTCGTCCAGCGGCGCCCACTCGGCGCCGAGCAGCTGCCGGGTGCGCGGCGCGGTCGCGATCTCCAGGCAGCCGTTGGCGGTGGTCGCCGCGTCGATCGTCACCAGCGCGGTCACGAACAGCGGCGCGTAGCGCGTCCAGCCGGCCGCCTGGTCCTGGTGCGCCTTGAAGCCGTCGCCGCCCGGATACTTGAAGTTGATCTTGTCCTTGAACAGCACGGTCTCGCCGCCCATCAGCCGCTCCAGCCAGCGCGACAGCGCCCCGTGCCGCGCCACCCGGTCCATCGGCGGATGATGGCTGCAGAAATCCTCGATCCGCTGCACCACCCGCCGTCCCGGCACGAGCAGGCTGTCCTCGTGATAGACCATCTGGCCGCCCACGACCTCCGGGCTGGCCGCGACCTCGTCGGTCCAGCCGATCAGCGCGCGCGTCTCGTCGGGGTCGAAGAATCCGGGTACCACCAGGGTGCCCGTCTGCCGCATCGCGGCGATCTCGGCCTGATCCGGCAGGCGCGCCGCCGGCCAGGGCGGAGCCGGGGACGCCTCGGCCGGCACGGCCACGGCGTGCGGAGAGGCGCTCTTCATGCCGCCAGGCTCGGCAGCAGCGCCTGGGCGCGCTCGACATCCTCGACGAAGTCGATCTCCGTCCAGGGCAGGCCGCTGACGTCCTCGAAGCCGAACGAAGCGGCGGTGTCGGCATCGCGGATCAGGCTGCGTATCGGCGCCTCGTACTCGGCCGTCAGCATCCCGCCTTCGACCGTGGCGCGCACCAGGGCCGCGAGGCGCGCCGCCATGTCGGGCGTCAGCCGGAAGAAGCCGACCGACTCGCCGTGCCAGTCCCCAGGCACCTCCGGCCGCTTGGCGAAGTCCACGATCCGCGACTCGCCGCTAACACAGATCTTGACCGGTTCGTCGCCGGGATCGATCGCGCGGTCGAGCAGCAGCACGTTGTCGTGCCGGCTGCGCATCAGCCGCTCCAGCAGCCGATGGTCGTACAGCACGTCCCCGTCCATCAGCAGCACCGGGTCGCCGGAGCGGAGCACCGCGGCGGCGCGGTCGAGCGAGACGGCGCTGCCCTGCCGCCACTGCGGGTTGTCGATCACGTGGACGGCGTCGGCGCGTCCGAGTCGCAGCAGCTCGGCCTCGATCTCCTCGCGCCGGTAGCCGACGACCAGGGCGATCGGGCCCGCACCCGCCTGCTCGAGCAGCTCGAGATGACGCTGCAACAGGGACTTGCCGCCGAACTCGAGCAGCACCTTGGGACGCGCCTCTCCGCCGAGCCGGTGACCGCGCCCGGCGGCCAGTATCACGGTTTGCGGCGCGGGAGCCGGGGCAGCTGAGGTCATTTTTGATGTAGCCGAGATGACAGGTTTGGTGCAGTTCTCATCCGGTCTGATGACATATTGGCGAGGAAACGGCAAATTGACCATGGCTGCTGCACAGGGGCGGGACAGGGTTCTCGGCCCCGGCGAGGTCGTCGCCGAGCCGGAGGCCAGCTTCCGCGGGCGCGACGACCTCGCCTCCGGGCTCAGCCGATTCGCCCGGCTGCGGGCGCTGATCGAGGATCCCGGCCTCAGCTTCCTGATGGAGGCGCATAGCGGCCTGTCGGCCAAGCTGGTGGAGGAGGCAGGGTTCGCCGGCGTCTGGGCGTCCGGCCTGTCGATGTCCGCCTCGCTGGGCTTGCGCGACAACAACGAGGCCTCCTGGACCCAGGTGCTGGAGCAGGCCGAGTACATGGCCGACGCCACCAGCCTGCCGATCCTGCTCGACGGCGACACCGGCTACGGCAACTTCAACAATGTCCGCCGCCTGGTGCGCAAGCTGTGCGAGCGCGGCATCGCCGGGGTGTGCATCGAGGACAAGCTGTTCCCCAAGACCAACTCCTTCATCGGCGAGGCGCAGCCGCTCGCGGACCTCGACGAGTTCTGCGGCCGCCTGCGCGCCGCCAAGGACGCCCAGCCGGACGACGACTTCGTGCTGGTGGCACGGGTCGAGGCGCTGATCTCCGGCCATCCGATGGACGAGGCGCTGCGTCGCGCCGAAGCCTACCGGGCGGCCGGCGCGGACGCGATCCTGATCCACTCCAAGAAGCGGCACGCCGGCGAGATCCTCGGCTTCATGGAGCGCTGGGGCGACCGCGGCCCGGTGGTGATCGTGCCGACCATGTACTATGCGACGCCGACCGACATGTTCCGCCACGCCGGCGTCTCGACGGTGATCTGGGCCAATCACTTGGTACGCTCCTCGATCACCGCGATGCGCGAGACCGCCGCGCGCATCCACCGCGAGCAGAGCCTGCGCGGCATCGAGCCGGAGGTCGCCTCGGTCAAGGAGATCTTCGCGCTGACCGACAACGACGAGCTGGAGGCGGCCGCTCAGCGCTACCTGCCCGCCGCCTCGCTGCCGGCGTTCCCGGCGCCGCAGCCGCGGCGCGCGGTGCGCGGCATCGTGCTCGCCGCCTCGCACGGCGAGGCGCTCGGCGCATACACCGCCGACAAGCCGAAATGCATGGTCGACCTGCGCGGCCGGCCGCTGCTCGGCCACCTGCTCGAGACGCTGCGGCGCGGCGGCGTGCAGGAGCTGAGCGTGGTGCGCGGCTACCGCAAGGACGCGATCAGCGCCGAGCGCATCGGGCTCGCCGGCGTCACCCTGCTGGACAACGACGACCATGCCAGCACCGGCGAGGTTGCCTCGCTGCTGCGCGCCGTCGACGCGCTACACGGCGAGACCGTGATCGTCTACGGCGACGTGCTGTTCCGCCGCTACATCCTGGACGCGCTGCTGACGGTGCAGGCCGACATC
>CAXTOE010000296.1:0-4162 GCA_964245685.1 uncultured Acetobacteraceae bacterium
CAGTGCTCGGCTGAGCCGACCTCACCTCACACGTCGAGGTTGGCCACCGACAACGCATTGTCCTGAATGAACTCGCGGCGCGGTTCGACCACGTCGCCCATGAGCTTCACGAACATGTCGTCGGCCTCGTCGACCTCCTTGATCCGGACCTGCAGCAGCGAGCGCGCGTTACGGTCGAGCGTGGTCTCCCAGAGCTGCTCGGGGTTCATTTCGCCGAGGCCCTTGTAGCGCTGGATCGCCGTGATGCCCTTGCTGCCGGCCGCCATAACGGCCTCGACCAGCGCGGTCGGGCCGGAGACCGGCACGCTGTCGCTTCCGCGGACCAGGACGGCCGGCCGGTCGTAGATCTCACCCAGCGAAGGGCCGATCTCGTCGAGGCGGCGGGCTTCGGCCGACGCCAGGAGTCCGCCGTCGAGGACCGCGGCCTCCGGCACGCCGCGCACGGTTCGGGTGAACACGAAGCCATCGTGCCCGATCGCCCCTTCCCAGCCTTGCTCGGTCTCCTCGGCCAGTGCCTTGAGGCGGCGGGCAATCTCCTCGGCCAGGGTCGCGGCCGCTTCGTCGCCGAGTGCCGAGAGCGGCTTCAAGGCGCCCGCGATGGCGGCCTGCTCGACGACGCCACGGTCGTAGCGATTGTGCAGTTTCTCCAACACGGCGCGGACCAGCCTTGCCTGATCCACCGCGGCCCGCAGGTCGTTGCGCGCCCGCTCCTCGCCCGACCCCAGTCGCAGCACGGCGCCGTCGAGGCCCGATTCGGTCAGGTAGTCCTCTTTGGCGCGCTCGTCCTTCAGGTATTGCTCGGACTTGCCGCGCTTGACCTTGTAGAGCGGCGGCTGAGCGATGAAGATGTGGCCGCGCTCGATCAGCTCCGGCATCTGGCGGAAGAAGAAGGTCAGCAGCAGGGTGCGGATGTGCGAGCCGTCGACATCGGCGTCGGTCATGATGACGATGCGGTGGTAGCGCAGCTTGGCCAACGAGAAGCCGCCCTGGTCCGGCTCGCCGTGGCCGATGGCGGTGCCGAGTGCCGTGATCAGGGTGCCGATCTCGGCCGAGCCGAGCATGCGGTCGAAGCGCGCGCGCTCGACGTTCAGGATCTTGCCCTTCAGCGGCAGGATCGCCTGGAAGCGGCGGTCGCGTCCCTGCTTGGCGGTGCCACCGGCGCTGTCTCCCTCGACCAGGAAGATCTCGGCCTTCGCGGCGTCGCGCTCCTGGCAGTCGGCGAGCTTGCCGGGCAGCGTGGAGATGTCGAGCACGCCCTTCCTGCGCGTCAGCTCGCGGGCCTTGCGCGCCGCCTCCCGCGCGGCCGCCGCGTCCATCACCTTGCCGATGATCGAGCGGGCTTCCTTGGGATGAGTCTCGAACCAGTGCGCGATCGCGTCCGCCGTCGCCGCCTGCACCACCGGCTGCACCTCGGAGCTGACCAGCTTGTCTTTGGTCTGCGACGAGAACTTCGGATCCGGAACCTTCACCGACAGCACCGCGGTCATGCCCTCGCGCATGTCCTCGCCGGCCAGCGTCAGCGCCTCCTTCTTGCCGAGCCCCTCGGCATACTTGCCGACGACGCGGGTAAGGGCCTGGCGGAAGCCCGCGAGATGCGAGCCGCCGTCGCGCTGCGGGATGTTGTTGGTGTAGCACAGCATGGTCTCGTGGAAGCTGTCGTTCCAGGACAGCGCGAACTCCACCCGTATGCCCTGTGCGTTGTCCTGGCCGAGTGCCGTGATCGGCGGCGTCGCCACCGGGATCTTGCCGCGGTCGAGCCACTCGACGAACGCGACCAGGCCGCCCTCGTAGATGAAGCGTTGTTCCTGCACCGGCGCATGGCGCTCGTCGCGCAGGAAGATCTCGAGCCCCGAATTGAGAAAGGCGAGCTCGCGCAGGCGACGTTCCAGGATCGGGAACTCGAACTCGGTCTTGGCGAAGGTGGCCGCACTCGGCTTGAAGCTCACCTCGGTGCCGCGCGGCGCCTCGCTCGGGCCCACCACGTGCAGCGCCGCCTCGGTCTCGCCGTGCCGGAAGCGGATGCGGTGCTCCGTGCCCTCGCGCCAGATGCGCACGTCCATCCATTCCGAAAGCGCATTGACCACGGCGGCACCGACGCCGTGCAGTCCGCCCGACACCTTGTAGGAGTTCTGGTTGAACTTGCCGCCGGCGTGAAGCTTGGTCAGCACCACCTCGGCGGCGCTGACGCCCTCCTCGACATGCATGTCGGTGGGAATGCCGCGGCCGTTGTCGCGCACCGAGACCGAGCCGTCGCCGTTCAGCACCACCGTGCAGGAGGTGGCGAAGCCGGCCTGCGCCTCGTCGACGGCGTTGTCGATGATCTCGAACGCCATGTGATGCAGGCCGGAGCCGTCGTCGGTGTCGCCGATATACATGCCCGGACGCTTGCGCACCGCGTCCAGCCCCTTGAGGACCGAGATCGAGGCCGCGTCGTAGCTGTCGTGACCATTGACCAGCGTCGCTTCCGGCGCGGGTGCTGCGGTCAGCCTCGGCGCGGACACGGCGGTGGGCTCGGCGTTTTCGGACATGCCGGCTTGGTGCTCCAGATATCTGATAAATATTGAAAAATCATCCTACCGCAGCCGCTCCCGCGGGGCCAGCTTCACGCACCGGAAAAGCCGTCTCCGGCTCAAGTTTTCCACAGGCGACGCGCAGCATCTCGGCCCGCCCCGCGAGCGGGGCGAACGGCTCCGGATCGGTGCCGGTCAGCAGCACCGGCGCCGTCAGCTGCAGCAGGGCCTCGAACAGGGCGGCGCGATGGGCGCCGTCCAGGTGCACCAGCGGCTCGTCGAGCAGCAGCAGCGGCGCCTCGCCGCGCACGGCGGCGATCAGCGCCGCGTGCGACAGCACCGTGCCGATCAGCAGCGCCTTCTGCTGCCCGGTGCTGCCCTGTTGCGCCGGACGCCCCGAGCGCAGGTCGCTGAGGAGCAGGTCGGCCCGGTGCGCGCCCAGCGACGAGCCTCCCGCCGCCGCGTCCGGCTCCCGACGCGCCCGCAGCGCCTCGCGCAGCCAGTCTTCCACCGCCAGCGCCGGGGCATGCTCCAGCCGTGCGGCGACCGCGCACTCCAGCGCCAGCAGCGCCGGCGGAAACCCGTCCTGCCGTGGCGCGGCGCCGGCGAGCAGGTTCATCCTGGCGACCAGGGTGCGCCGCGCCGCACTGACCGCCACCGCGTGACGGGCGAGCGAATGCTCCACGCCGTCCAGCCAGGCGAGGTCGGTGCAGCCCTGCTGCAGCAGCCGGTTGCGTCCCTGCAGCGCCTCGTCGTGCGCCGCCACCTCGCGGGCGTGGTCGGGCTGCAGCGCCAGCACGAGCCGGTCCAGGAAGCGCCGGCGCGCCGACGGCCCCTCGACGAACAGCCGGTCCATCTGCGGCGTCAGCCAGACGGCACTCAGCCGCTCCGCGACCGCCGCACGGCTTCGCGCCGGCAGCCCGTCCAACCGGAACACGCGACGTCCGGCGGCCGCTTCAGGCGTGGTGCCGGTGCCGATCTCGAACGAGCCGCCGCCGTCGGCGAGCCGCGCCGCCACTGCCCAGCACGGCGGTAGCGGCTGGGACGGATCGGCACGCGGCAGCTCGACGAGACGCGCCCCGCGCAGCCCGCGCCCCGGCACCAGCAGCGACAGCGCCTCCAGCAGGTTGGTCTTGCCGCTGCCGTTGGCGCCGCTCAGCACGCTGATCCTCGCCGCGGGGCTCCAGGTCAGGCTGGCATAGTTGCGGAACTCGCTCAGTGCCAGCCGTTGGATGGTCAGCATGCGTCCGAGACCGGCGGGGTCGTCGAGGCGTCCGCTCGGAGGAAACCCGGCTTCGTCTCAGACCCGCATCGGCATCAGCACGTACAACGCCGACGGGCTGTCGACGTCACGCACCACGGTCGGCGCCGCGCTGTCGGAGAAGGCGAACTCGACGTCCTTCTCGATCTGGTCGGTGATGTCGTTCAGGTAGCGGGCCTGGAAGCCGATCTCGAGCGGTGTCGCGTCGTAGCTGACCCGACCGTCGTCGAGCTCCTCCTTCGCCGTGCCCTGATCGGGGCTCGCCGCCGACAGGGTCAGCAGGTTGCGCTCGATCGAGAGCTTCACCGGACGCGAGCGCTCCTGGCTGATCGCCGCCACGCGGGCGACCGCGTCGCTGAAGTCCTTCTTGCCGACGCGAAGGATCTTGTCG
>CAXTOE010000297.1:0-713 GCA_964245685.1 uncultured Acetobacteraceae bacterium
GCTTCGGCCGGCGCGCGCGCCTCCACCACCACCGCATCGACGACGAGAGCCGCGTCCGACGCGTCGAAGCCGAACCGTGCCCGATGCTCGGAGGCGACCTGCTGCGCCATCGTCTCGAGGCTGTCGAACGGCACGATCAGCACGGCGTCGCTGGTCCCGTGGCGCAGATGCAGGCGGCACTCGGTGAGGATCGGCAGTCCGGCGGCGATCTGCGCGGCGAGCTCCCGCTGCGCCGCCCGCGACAACGCGTCGGCGAGCGTGCGCAGCGGCTGCATCGCCTCCGGTGCCAGCGGCATCTCGGCTGCCTGCTCGCGTATTACGCTCTGCTCGGCCAGACCCATGCCGAGTGCCGACAGGATGCCGGCGAACGGGTGGATCAGGATCGTGCGCATGCCGAGCTCCCGTGCCACCAGGCAGGCGTGCTGGCCTCCCGCGCCGCCGAAGCAGTGCAGGACGAAGTCGGCCGGATCCTGACCGCGGCGCACCGAGACCTCCCGGATGGCACCCGCCATGCTGGCGACCGCGATGCCCAGGAAGCCCTCGGCCAGCACACGCGGAGACTGCCGGATGCCGGTCTCGGCCGCGATCTCCTCGGCGAGTGTGGCGAAGCCCTGCCGCACCGCCTCGTCGTCGAGCAGCGCGTCGCCGTCCGGTCCGAAGAGAGACGGGAAGTGGGCGGGCTGGATCTTGCCGAGGCAGATGTTGGCGTCCGT
>CAXTOE010000297.1:723-4156 GCA_964245685.1 uncultured Acetobacteraceae bacterium
GCGATAGGCGCGCGGACCGGGGTCGGCCCCGGCACTCTGCGGTCCCACGCGCAGCCGGGTGCCGTCGAAGCGCAGGATCGAGCCGCCGCCGGCGGCGATGGTGTGGATCGCGAGCATCGGCACGCGCAGCCGCAGGCCGTCGATCACGGTCTCGTAGCGACGCTCGAACGTGCCCGCGTAGAGGGCGACGTCGGTGGAGGTGCCTCCCATGTCGAAGCTGATCACCCGCTCGAAGCCGGCACGCTCCGCCGTGCGCGCCGCGGCCACGATGCCGCCGGCCGGGCCCGACAGGATGGCGTCGCGGCCGGCGAAGCGCGCGCCGTCGATCAGGCCGCCATGCGACTGCATGAACAGCAGCCGGGTGTCGGGAAGCGATGCCCTGAGCTGGTCGACGTGCCGGCGCAGGACCGGGGAGAGGTAGGCGTCGACGACGCTGGTCTGCGCGCGCGGGATCAGGCGCAGCAGCGGACTGACCTCGTGGCTGGCGGAGACCTGGGTGAACCCTGCCGCTCGAGCGAGCGTGATCAGCCGGCGCTCCATCCCGGGGTGCCGCCAGGCGTGGATCAGCGCGATCGCGCAGCACTCGATGCCGTCGGCACGCGCCCGTTCGAGGGCGGCGCGCGCGGCGGCCTCGTCGAGCGGCTCGATCTCGTCGCCGTCGGCGCCGATGCGCCCGGTGATCTCGACGCAGCGCTCGTGCAGCGGTTCGGGCCGCGTGATGGCGAGGTCGAACAGGTTCGGCCGTGCCTGGTCGCCGATCAGCAGCAGGTCGGCGAAGCCGCGGTCGAGCAGCAGCAGCACGCGGGCGCCGCGTCGCTCGAGCAGGGCGTTGGTCGCCACCGTGGTGCCCATCCGCACGCTCTCGATCTCCGCCGTCGGGATCGGAGCACCGGCCCGCAGCCCGAGCGACAGGGAGATGCCGGTCAGGGCCGCATCCTCGCCTTCGCCGCGATCGCTCAGCAGCTTGCGGGTCGAGAGTCGACCGTGTGGATCGCGCGCGATGATGTCGGTGAATGTGCCGCCGCGGTCGATCCAGAACCGCCACCCGGCGCGTCGGACGGAGGTGGCCTCAGCCACGTCGCGGCGCCCGTGCGGCGTGCGGGGCGACGAAGTGCTGCAGCCTGGGCGCGCTGATCAGGAGTGCCGGCATGGCGTGAACCTCTGTTTCGAAACGTGGAGACGTCCCGCGGACGATCGAGGTTGCCGCGCGACACGCGTGCGAGGTGCAGGACGGTCTCGTGATCATGGCAGCGTCCATGAAGGCTGCGATGCATGAACCTCTCCATGGTGGCGTCATCCGTCACATGATCGCGATTGCGGATATTCCGATGTTCGTGCGGCGGCGAAAGTTCAGTTGCTGCAGTCAACAAGAAAGCTGGCGCCGTTCGAGGAAAACGCCGACACTGCAACCGGTAAGCCACAGTCAGGAAGCGGACAGGATCATTGGGCGAGGCATTAATGAGCTCTGACACACCGGCCGCACGGGCATGGCGCCTCGTGCATGAGCGTAGGATGCCGGTCAAGGCGGCGGCACAGAGCATGGGGATGGTTCCACATCAGATCTTCGAGCTTCTCGCGCGCGAGAAGCTGCGTCGCGACGCGGTATATGACCGTCGTGCCGCCGCGGCGCCGGCGGTCGGCCCCGAGGATAGTCCGCGTCTGCTCGCGCACCAGGCTGCCTTGCGCGATCGCGCGCTGGTGCTGCTGCAGCAGGGTATGGAGCCGGCGGCCATCTGCCTCAGGCTCGGCAAGCATGTCAGCTGGCTCAGCGACATACGAAAGAAGGCCTAGCGTCGGCACGACGGCGCGCCCGGATCCGGTGCGCGCCGTCAGATGCGTATCAGCAGCTTGCCGAAGTTGCGACCTTCGAGCATTCCGATGAAGGCCTCGGGCGCGTTATCCAGACCGTCGACGATGTCTTCGCGGTAGCGGATGCGGCCCTCGCGCAGGCCGGCGCCGACCTCGCGCTGGAAGTCCGGATACAGCGCCTCGACGAACTCCGTGTTGATGAAGCCGCGCACGGTCAGGCTCCTGGTCAGGATCGCCCGCATCGTCGCCGCGAGTTGGGCGGGCGACTCCGGACCGCCGCCGTTGTACTGCGCGATCAGGCCGCATACCGGAACGCGCGCGTAGCCGTTGAGCAGTGGCAGCACCGCCTGCCAGATCGCACCTCCGACATTCTCGAAATACACGTCGATGCCGCTCGGGCAGGCATCCGCGAGCCGCGCCGCGAAGTCCGGCTCGCGATGGTCGAGCGCCACGTCGAAGCCCAGCGTCCCGCGCACGTAGGCGCACTTGTCGGCGCCGCCGGCGATGCCGACAGCCCTCGCGCCGCGCAGCCGTGCCAGCTGCCCGACCAGGGAGCCGACCGGACCGCTGGCCGCGGCGACCACGACGGTCTCGCCCGGTTGCGGCTTGGCGATGGCGTGCAGCCCGGCATAGGCGGTGAAGCCGGGCATGCCCAGCACGCCGAGGTACGTGGTGAGCGGGGCCATGTCGGGATCCAGCCGCACGACGCCGGCGCCGGACGATATCGCGTGGGAGCGCCAGCCGGTGTGGGCACGGATGCTGTCGCCGACTGCGAAGCCCGGGAGGTTCGAAGCGATCACCCGGCACACGGTCTCGCCGGGCATAGGCTGGCCGATCTCGACCGGCTTCGCGTACGACCTCGCGTCACTCATGCGGCCGCGCATGTAGGGATCGAGCGACAGGAACCGGGCCTCGAGCAGGAGCTGGTCGGTGCCGGGCTCCGGCACCGCGACGGTCTCGAGACGAAAGTCGGCCGGCGTTGGGGGCCCCTGCGGGCGGGCGGCCAGCACGACCTGGCGTGCCGTCAACTGGGTCACCGGCTCGGCCTCCTGCTGGGGACCACGACGATGCCGCCGTCGCGCGGCAAGGTAAAGCGGCACGTCAGGGCCGCTCGATGTCGATGCTGCGCTTGCCGAAGAAGTGCATCATGCCGTGCGCGTACCAGGCCTCCGCCGCCGGCTCGCTGTAGCGTCCGGCGGGGATGTCCTGGTCGCCGGCGATCGCGGCGGTCGGCGGCAGCCGGAAGATCATCGCCTGGATCGTCGGGTCGCGTCCTGCCCGCCAGTTGGCGCGGTTGCTGGCGCCGATGGCATGCATCAGCCGGAAGTCGCCGGCGATGGCGCCGAGGCGCGGGGCGAGGCCGAGCAGGCAGGCCGCCGCCAGGGCAGGCGGGCCGAGCCGGCGCAGCGCCGGACGTGACGGCCAGCGCGTCGAGGCGACCGCCAGCGCCACGAGCCCCAGGACCACCCAGCCCTGGCGCAGGGTGTCGTGCCGCTGGCAGCACAGCACGCCGAACTGGAACAGCCCCGCGGCGATGGTGGCGGAGGCGCCCAGCATCAGGGCCGTAGCGAAGACGGCCAGGGCCTGTGGCCCACACCCCGACCGCGTCACGCGGCTCCAGCAC
>CAXTOE010000298.1:0-4129 GCA_964245685.1 uncultured Acetobacteraceae bacterium
GCAGCTGGTCGCCGCCGGCGGCGACGGCACCATCGCCGAGGTCGCCGACGGCATGGCCGGATCGCGGGTGCGACTCGGCATCATCCCGCTCGGCACCGCCAACGTGCTGGCGCACGAGCTGGGGCTGCCGCGCGCGGCGGTCGAGGTCGCGTCCATGCTGGTGTCGGGCCGGGTGGTGACGCTGTGGCCGGGGATCTCGCGCAACGACGCGGGCAGCAGGCTGTTCGTGCAGATGCTCGGGATCGGCTTCGACGCGCACGTGGTGCACCACGTCTCGCGGCCGGTGAAGCGGGCGTTCGGCCGCGGTGCCTACGTGCTGCAGACCCTGCGCGAGCTGCCGCGCTACGGATTCGAGACGGTGCGGCTGCGCGTCGACGGCGTGCCGCACGAGGCCGGCAGCGTGATCATCTCGAAGGGCTGCCTGTACGGCGGCCCGTACATGCTGGCACCCGACGCCTCGTCGGCCTCGCCGGGCTTCTCGGTGGTGCTGTTCGAGCGCGCCGGGATCGGGGCCGCCCTGCTCGCCGGCGCGGCGCTGCCGTTGAACTTGATGGCGCGGCTGCCCGGCGTGATCCGGCTGCGCGCCTCGGAGATCGTGTTCGCCGACCGGCGGCAGGCGCTGCCGGCGCAGTCCGACGGTGATCCGGCCGGCTGCACGCCGCTGCACGTGACCGACGCGAGCAGCCCGATCTCGGTGGTGGTCGCCCGCGTCGGGGTTCCGGCGGGCGGGGCCGCCTGAGCCTCACCAGCTCGGCCACAGCCCCGGCGTCGCCAGCTCGACCAGGCTGTCGTCGGGATCGCGCAGGTAGAGGCTGGTGCCGCCGCGCGGCCAGGTGATGCGGCTCTGCACCGGCACGTCCTGCTCGCGCAGGTGCGCCTCCCAGGCGGCGAGCTCGCCGAGCGGAATCGCGAAGCACAGGTGCACCGCGCCGCCGCCGTCGTGCGGCGGGATGTCGCCGCCGCCGTCGGTGGGCGTCGGCTCGGTCGAGCCGCCGCGCAGGAACAGCAGCAGGATGCTGGCCCCGGGCACCGACAACCCGGCCATGCGCTCGTCGCGCAGGAACAGCTCGAAGCCGAACACGCGCTGGTAGAAAGCCTGCGCGCGGTCGATGTCGGCGACGTAGACCGACGTCTCCAGCAGATGACCCAGCCTCGGCGTCGTCATGTCCGTGCTCCTCTCGCGCGTTCCGCCGCTCCGGAGCCCGGTCCGGCGCGGCGCTTGCACCGCGCCGCGGACTGCTTATCTGTCGCGATCATGCAGACACATCAACCTCCCGGCTATGACCCGATCGGCTGGCATGGCACCACCATCCTGTGCGTGCGACGCGGATCGCAGGTGGCGATGGCCGGTGACGGCCAGGTCACTCTCGGCCAGACCGTCATCAAGGGCAACGCGCGCAAGGTGCGCCGGATCGGCCCGTCCGGCAGCATCCTGTCGGGTTTCGCCGGCGCCACCGCCGACGCCTTCACCCTGCTGGAGCGGCTCGAGGCCAAGCTGGAGCGCTACCCGAACCAGCTCGAGCGTGCCTGCGTCGAGCTGGCCAAGGACTGGCGCACCGACCGCTACCTGCGCCGACTGGAGGCGATGATGGCGGTCGCAGACGAGACGCGCTCCTTCACCCTGACCGGCAACGGCGACGTGCTGGAGCCCGATGACGGGGTGATCGCGATCGGTTCGGGCGGCAACTATGCGCTCGCGGCGGCGCGGGCGCTGCTGACCGTGGATGGTCTCTCGGCCGAGGAGATCGCGCGTCGCGCGATGCGCATCGCCGGCGACATCTGCGTCTACACCAACTATTCCGTGATCGTGGAGAGTCTCGACGACCCTTCGACGCGCGAAGCGGAGCGAGGCTGATGGACGTGCCCACCTATTCCCCGCGCGAGATCGTCTCCGAGCTCGACCGCTTCATCGTCGGCCAGACCGACGCCAAGCGTGCGGTCGCGATCGCGTTGCGCAACCGCTGGCGTCGCGCGCAGCTGCCCGAGGGCATACGCGACGAGGTGGTGCCGAAGAACATCCTGATGATCGGCCCGACCGGCTGCGGCAAGACCGAGATCGCGCGCCGCCTCGCGCGCCTGGCGCAGGCGCCGTTCCTCAAGGTGGAGGCGACCAAGTTCACCGAGGTCGGCTATGTCGGCCGCGACGTCGAGAGCATCGTGCGTGACCTGGTCGAGGTCAGCATCAACATGCTGCGCGACATACGCCGCCGCGACGTGCAGGCGCGCGCCGAGCTCGCCGCCGAGGACCGGCTGGTCAACGCGCTGGTCGGCGAGACCGCGAGTGCGGACACCAAGTCCAAGTTCCGGCGCATGCTCCGCGACGGCGAGCTGGAGCATAAGGACGTCGAGGTGGCGATCGCCGACGCGCAGGCCTCGCCGCTCGGCCAGATGGACATCCCCGGCATGCCGGGCGGCAGCGTGATCAATCTCGGCGAGATGATGAAGGGGATGTTCAACAAGCCCCCGCAGCCGCGCCGGATGAGTGTCGAGGCCGCGCGCGCGGCGCTGATCCGCGAGGAGGCGGACC
Source organism: uncultured Acetobacteraceae bacterium (assembly GCA_964245685.1). GTDB lineage: Bacteria > Pseudomonadota > Alphaproteobacteria > Acetobacterales > Acetobacteraceae > Lichenicoccus. The sequence continues at coordinate 2,528 of CAXTOE010000298.1, forward strand.
GGCTGCTCGACCATGACAGCCTGACCCGCGACGCGGTGGCGCACGCCCAGGACCACGGCATCGTCTTCCTCGACGAGATCGACAAGGTCTGCGCGCGCTCCTCCGAGGGCGGCGGCTTTCGCGGCGGCGACGTCTCCCGCGAGGGCGTGCAGCGCGACCTGCTGCCGCTGATCGAGGGCACCACCGTCTCGACCAAGTACGGGCCGGTGAAGACCGATCACATCCTGTTTATCGCGTCGGGCGCATTCCACCTGGCCAAGCCCGCCGACCTGCTGCCCGAGCTGCAGGGACGGCTGCCGATCCGGGTCGAGCTGGCGCCGCTGTCGCGCGCCGACCTGCGCCGCATCCTGACCGAGCCTGAGCATTCCCTGCTCAAGCAGTACACGGCGCTGATGGGCACCGAGCAGGTGGCGCTCGATTTCGGCGAGGACGCGATCGACGCGCTGGCCGATCTCGCCGCCGACATCAACGACCGCATCGAGAACATCGGCGCGCGGCGGCTGGCCACGGTGCTGGAGCGTCTGCTCGAGGATGTGAGCTTCACCGCGAGCGACCGCGGCGGCGACGCGGTGCACGTCGATGCCGCCTACGTGCGCGACAAGGTGGCGCCGCTGGCGCAGAAGGGCGATCTCAGCCGGTTCATCCTGTAGCCGGAGGCGTGGGCATGACCGAACCGTTCGTCGTGCCCGCGGAGGCGAGTGCGGCCGAGGCGATCGCCGCCATCGGCGACGAGCTGGAGCTGTTCGACGACTGGATGCAGCGCTACCAGTACATCATCGATCTCGGCCGCAAGCTGCCGCCGTTCCCCAAGCAGTGGGCGGACGACGCGCACCGCGTGCCCGGCTGCCAGAGCCAGGTCTGGATGGAGTCCGACCTCGCCGACGGCACGCTGCGCCTGGCCGGCGCCTCGGACGCGGCGATCGTATCGGGCCTCGTGGCGCTGCTGCTGCGGGTCTATTCCGGCCGCACGCCGCAGGAGGTGCTGGCGACCGACCCGGCATTCCTGCGCGACCTCGGCCTGCTGGAGGCGCTGTCGACCAACCGCGGCAACGGCATCGCCGCGATGGCACGCGCCGTGCAGCTGGCGGCCAGGCAAGCGGTCTCCACCTGACGCCGGGCTCCGGGGCCTCAGGCTCCGACGGATCCAGGGCAGCGCCCTGGCCTCCCCTGCATCGGCCTGCTAACAGGGTGGCTCGTCCAGATTTTGGGAGCCATCGATGGCGATCTATCTGCCGGCATTCCTGATCGGCGTCGTCGCCGGCTCGCGCACCGTGGTGGCACCGGCCGCCATCAGCTGGGCCGCCCGGCGAGGTCGCCTGCCGCTACAGGGCACCCCCCTGGCCTTCCTCGCCCACGCGGTCTCGCCGCTCGTGTTCAGCGCGCTCTCGATCGGCGAGATGGTCACCGACCAGGTGCCGGGCAGGCCGAGCCGGCAGGTTCCGGTGCAGTTCAGCGCCCGCCTGGCGAGCGGCGGGTTCTGCGGTGCCGCGATCGGCGTCGCCGGCGGCGCCTGGATCGGCGGCCTCGCCTCGGGGGTCGCCGGGGCGGCGGTCGGCACGCTGCTCAGCGCCAGGGTGCGCGGCCTGCTGGCCGGGGCATTCG
>CAXTOE010000299.1:0-4115 GCA_964245685.1 uncultured Acetobacteraceae bacterium
CCGAAGAACAGGCCGGAGACCATGCCGACGCGCCCGGGCAGCAGCTCGGTGGCGTAGACCAGGATCGCCGAGAAGGCGGAGGCCAGCACCACCCCGATCACCATGCTCAGCGCGATGGTCCAGCCCAGCCCGACATGCGGCAGCAGCAGCGTGAAGGGCAGCACGCCGAGGATCGAGCCCCAGATCACGTGCTTGCGCCCGAAGCGGTCGCCGATCGGACCGCCGGCCAGGGTGCCGGCGGCCACCGCGGCGAGGAACAGGAACAGGTCGGTCTGCGCCGCCTGGGCCGACTGGCCGAAACGCTGCATCAGGTAGAAGATGTAGTAGCTGCCGATGCTGGCGAGATAGAAATATTTCGAGAACACCAGCGCGACCAGCAGCCCTACCGCAACCGCGACCTGCCGGCGCGAGAGGCCGTGCCGGTGCAACGCGGCGGGCCGGCGCGACGCGGCGCGCGTCTGCTGCGAGTACCAGCGCCCGATCCCGCCCAGCAGCACCATACCGCCCAGCGCCACCAGGCAGAACCAGCCGAGGCTGCCGCGGCCGTTCGGCAGCACCACGAAGGCGGCGAGCAGCGGCCCGAGCGCGGTGCCGAAATTGCCGCCGACCTGGAACACCGACTGCGCCAGCCCGTGCCGGCCGCCCGAGGCCAGCCTGGCGATGCGCGAGGACTCCGGATGGAAGATCGACGAGCCGACGCCGAGCAGCGCCGCCCCGCACAGCAGCCCGCCGTAGGCGTGCGCCAGCGCCAGGATCAGCAGCCCGCTCATCGACAGTCCCATCCCGGCGGAGAGCGACCAGGGCAGCGGCCTGCGGTCGGTGAACAGCCCGACCATCGGCTGCAGCAGCGACGCGGTCACCTGGTAGGTCAGGGTCAGCAGACCGATCTGGGCGAAGGAGAGGTGGAAGCCGCCCTTGAGCAGCGGGTAGATCGCCGGCAGCCGCGACTGGATGGTGTCGTTGAGCAGGTGGCAGACGCTGATGGTGCCGAGCACCCGACCCGCGACGCCCGCCTGATCCTGGCCGGTTCGTCCCTGCGCAATGCTCTGAGCCAAGTCGGTCTCCCCGCGTGTCGGCCTCAGCCTCTACCCCTGCCAACGCGCCGGTTCCAGGTCCGATGCCGGTCGGCGCCGTGCACGGGTGGATTTCGCGGCGCCGGACCTGTAGCTGCAGGTCGATGTCCGTCCTGCTCCCCGAACCGCCGACGCTGCGCGACGGCCTGCACGGCAGCGCCCGACGCCTGGCGATGGCGGCGCTGGCGCTGTCGGTGCTGCTCTCCACCCTCGACTACTCGGTGGCCAACGTGGCGCTGCCGACGATCGGGCACGACATCCACGCGACCCCGGCGGACTCGATCTGGGTGATCAACGCCTACCAGCTGGCCAGCCTGATCGGCCTGCTGCCGCTGGCCTCGCTCGGCGAGATCAGGGGACAGGACCGGATGTGCCGGGTCGGCCTGGTGGTGTTCATCCTGTCGTCGGCCTGCTGCGCCGCCTCGCAGACGCTGCCGCAGCTCGCGCTCTCGCGCGCGCTGCAGGGGCTCGGCGGCGCCTGCATCATGAGCGTGAACGCGGCCCTGGTGCGCTTCATCTACCCCGCCCGCCTGCTCGGCCGCGGCATGTCGCTCAACGGCCTGGTGGTCGCACTCGGCGTCGCGGTGGGCCCGACCATCGCGGCGGCGGTGCTGTCGGTGGCGAGCTGGCGCTGGATCTTCCTGATCAACCTGCCGCTGGGCCTGGCGGCGATGCTGTTCGCGATCACCAGCCTGCCGGTGGCGCCGCGCCCGTCGCCGCCGCGCCGCTTCGACTGGGTCAGCGCGGGTCTCACCGTGCTCTCGCTGGCGCCGCTGGTGGTGGGGCTGGACCGGCTGGCGCATCACGGCGGCGCCGCGTCGTCGCTGCCGCTGGTCGTCGCCGGCGGCGTCTGCCTGGTGTGGCTGGTGCGGCGCCAGCTCGACATCGCCTCGCCGCTACTGCCGGTCGACCTGCTGCGGCTGGGTGGGTTCCGCACCGCGTTCTCGGTCGGCTTCCTCGCCTTCGTCGCCTCGAACTTCTTCATCATCGCGATGCCGTTCTTCTTCGAGATGCAGCTGCACCGCTCGGCGGTGCAGACCGGCCTGCTGATCACGCCCTGGCCGCTGGCGATCGTGGCGGTGTCGCCGCTGGTCGGGCGCATTGCCGACCGCTATCCGGCCGGCCTGCTCTCCAGCATCGGGCTGTGCCTGACCGCGACCGGCTTCGCCCTGCTCTGGCGCATGCCGCCGCACCCGACCAACTTCGAGATCGCCTGGCGCATCGCGCTCGCCGGCTGCGGCTTCGGCCTGTTCCAGCCGCCGAACAACCGCGCCATGCTCACCTCGGCACCGGTGCATCGCTCCGGCGGCGCCAGCGGCATGATCTCGGTGGCGCGCCTGCTGGGCCAGACCATCGGTGCGATGCTGGTGGCGCTGGTGTTCGAGCTGGTGCCGCGCGACCAGGCGCGTCACTGCCTCGCCTTCGGCGCCCTGGTGGGGCTGCTAGCCGCCGCGATCAGCGCGCAGCGCCTGTGGTCGCGGCGGCCGCCCAGGGTCGCTCCGTAGCGGCGGGCGCCTACTCCTCGCTCTCGCGGCGGACCAGCACCTCGCGCTTGCCGACATGGTTCGCGGGTCCCACGATGCCTTCCTTCTCCATCTGCTCGATCAGCTTGGCGGCGCGGTTGTAGCCGATCGAGAGGTGGCGCTGGATGAAGGAGGTGGAGGCCTTGCCCTCGCGCGCCACAAGCGCCACCGCCTGATCGAACAGCCCGGTCTCGCCGTCGAAGGCGCCGCCGCCCAGGCCGTTGCCGCTGCCCGAGAGGCCGGCGCCGCCGCCCGACGCGGCGGGCTCGTCCTCGAACGCCGAGGTGACGTCGTCCAGGTAGGCCGGCTCGCCCTGCTGGCGCAGGTGACGCACCACGTCCTCGACTTCGGCGTCGCCGACGAACGGGCCGTGCACGCGGGTGATGCGGCCGCCGCCCTGCATGAACAGCATGTCGCCCTGGCCCAGCAGCTGCTCGGAGCCCTGCTCGCCGAGGATGGTGCGGCTGTCGAACTTGCTGATCACCTGGAAGCTGATGCGGGTCGGGAAGTTGGCCTTGATGGTGCCGGTGATGACGTCGACCGAGGGCCGCTGCGTCGCCATGATCACGTGGATGCCGGCGGCGCGCGCCATCTGCGCCAGGCGCTGCACGGTGGCCTCGATCTCCTTGCCGGCGACCATCATCAGGTCGGCCATCTCGTCGATCACCACTACGATGTAGGGCAGGTTGTCCAGCCCGAGCGGCTGCTCCTCGAAGGTCGGCTTGCCGGTCTCCGGGTCGAAGCCGGTCTGCACCCGGCGCATCAGCACCTCGCTGGCGGCGCGGGCGGCGGCGACGCGCTCGTTGTAGCCGCCGATGTTGCGCACGCCGAGCTGGCTCATGCCGCGATAGCGCCGCTCCATCTCGCGCACCGTCCATTTCAGCGCGGTGACGGCCTTGGCCGGCTCGGTCACCACGGGCGCCATCAAATGCGGGATGCCGTCGTACACCGACAGCTCGAGCATCTTCGGGTCGATCAGGATCAGCCGGCACTCCTCCGGCGACAGCCGGTAGAGCAGCGACAGGATCATCGAGTTGATGCCGACCGACTTGCCCGAGCCGGTGGTGCCGGCGATCAGCAGGTGCGGCATGCGGGCGAGGTCGGCGTAGACCGGGGCACCCGCGATGTCCTTGCCGAGTGCCAGGCACAGCCGCGACGGGTTGTTGTGCCAGGCCTCGGCGTCGAGCAGCTCGGAGAAGAACACGGTCTCGCGACGCGCGTTCGGCACCTCGATGCCGATCACGTTGCGGCCCGGCACGGTCGCGATGCGCACCGCGGTGACCGAGAGCGAGCGGGCGATGTCGTCGGCGAGCCCGATCACGCGGGCCGAGCGTATCCCAGGCGCCGGCTCGAGCTCGTACAGCGTGACCACCGGCCCGGCATGGATCTCGCCGATCGCGCCCTGCACGCCGTAATCCGACAGCACCGTCTCCAGCAGGCGCGCGTTGGCCTGCTGGCTCTCCGGCGACGGGCCGATGCTCGCGCGCGGCGGCGCCGGCTGCAGCAGCGACAGCGGCGG
>CAXTOE010000300.1:0-1754 GCA_964245685.1 uncultured Acetobacteraceae bacterium
GCCTGGGTCCGACGGGCGCCTGCGCCGGTCCGGGGCCGACGTCGCCGCGCCCTGCCTCTTCCCGGTGCGGCGCAGGTGGTCGTGTGCGGGTCGGTAGGTTGGCTTCGTCCATCATGCTTCCCGGCCGGACCCAAGGCATACGCCGACACGGCGCGCTGGTAGGCTCCCTCGCAACGCGCGACAGTAACAGAAAGCCCAGGCGCCGACACCGGGTGCCGCACGATGATCCGGTTCCGAATTGTGACGTGGTCCGGGCCGCCCGTCTTCGGGCGCAGCCTCGACTGGGAGCCCCTGAGCCCGCGCGGCTTGTGCCAGAACGTACAACGAACAAAGCACGGCTGCGTGAGCACATAACGGCGAGATTGTGGCGACGGGGAGGCGGTGTTAAGAACGCCGCATGGAACCGGACGCTGAGGTTCTCGAAGTCTCGCGACCTTGACCGGCGTCGGTCGCATCAGGCCCCTCGCTTCAGCCGGACGAAGGAGATCTTCATGTTCCGCAAGCTGCTCGCCCTCGAAGTCGCCGCCCTCGCCAACGAGGACACACGCCGTCCGGATCAGAACGACACCGACCTGCTCAGCCACGTGCGTGAGATCTTCACCCCGCGCACCGGCAATTACGGCAGCATGTGGTCGATGCGCTCCAGCAGCTGATCCGCTCGCTACGCAGACCGAGCCCGGGATCGTGAGGTCCCGGGCTTTTTCATGTCCATCTCACCCGCCGGGCTTCCGCGGATCATGAGGGGGCGGCCGCCGGCGGCCCCAGCGGCGCGCGGTGCCCGCTCAGCTCGCTGCCGGCATCGGGCGTCAGCCGGGACGCGATCGGCGAGGCGAGCAGCGCCAGCGTGCCCACCACCGCGAAGCCGGCGCTGAAATCTCCCACCGTCAGCTCCGGTCGGCCGGCGAGGGCGCGTGACGCCGCCAGCGTGCCCGCGGCCACGCAGATGCCGAGCGTCAGCGTCATCTGCTGGAAGGTGGCGTAGAAGCTGGTCGCCGCACTCATCCGCTCGGCCGGGATGTCGGCGTAGGCGATGGTGTTCATCGCGGTGAACTGCAGCGACTGCGCCGCGCCGTTCAGGAGCAGGACCGCCGAGAGCAGCCAGAACGGCCAGCCCGGGCGGAAGCTCGCGCAGGCCAGCATCAGGAGGCCGGCGCTGACCCCGTTCAGCATCATCGTCGAGCGGAACCCGTAGCGCCGCAGCACCCGGCGCACCACCAGCCGCATCGACAGCGCGCCGAGCGGGCCGGTGAAGGTGACCAGACCGCTCTGCGCGGCGCTGATCCCGAAGCCGAGCTGCAGCATCGAGGGGATCAGGAACGGCGACCCTCCGGCGACCAGCCGCGCCATCGCGCCGGCCAGCACCGAGATGCGGAACGTCGGCACCCGCATCAGCGAGAAGTCCAGGATCGGGTTGGCCGTCACCCGCGCATGACGGAAATACAGCAGGCCGGCGGCGAGCCCGGCCGAGAGCGTCGCCAGGGTGGCACCGCCCGCGCCGTTGCCGCGGCTCGCCGACTCCAGCCCGAAGATCAGGCAGGCGAGCGAGGTGCCGGACAGCACCGTGCCGCGCACGTCGAACCGGCCGTGTGTGGTCTCGCGCAGCTGCGGGATGAAGCGGCTGGTCAGCGCCATGCCGAGCAGCCCGACCGGCAGGTTGATGTAGAAGATCCAGCGCCAGGACAGGTAGGTGGTGAGGCAGCCGCCGACGATCGGCCCGAACACCGTGCCCATCCCGCCGACCAGGGTCATCAGCA
>CAXTOE010000300.1:1764-4110 GCA_964245685.1 uncultured Acetobacteraceae bacterium
GGCCCGATGGTCGCCGGCAGCAGCATCCAGAACATCGCGGAGACCAGCTCGCTCTTGGGCACGGTGCGCAACAGCACCAGCCGGCCGACCGGCACCATCATCGCCCCGCCCGCGCCCTGCAGCAGGCGGGCCAGCACCAGGGCGGTCAGGCTCGGCGCCTGCGCGCACAGCACCGATCCGACCATGAACAGCCCGATGGCGCCGCGGAACACGGTGCGGCTGCCGAAACGGTCGGCGAGGCGTCCGCTGGCCGGGATGAACACCGCGAGCCCGACCAGGTAGGAGGTCAGCGCGGTGCTCATGTGCAGCGGATCGACGCCGAAGCTGCGCGCCATCGTCGGCAGCGCGGTGGTCAGCACCGTGGAGTCGAGCTGCTCCATGAACATGGCGCTGGCGATGATCAGCGCCGTGGTGCGGGCGCGCCTGGACAGGCCGCCGCCCGGCGCGATCAGCCGCCGCATCGCCACATATCGCGCATCGTGTCGATCTCCAGCCTGTTCCGCCGCGAGCATCGGCTCCTGGCGTCGGCACGCGAGCGCGCACCCCGACGACATGGAACTCGCGGGACCGGGGCTTCGTTTCGCGTGGACGGGTCGGTCGGCCCGGCGGGCAGGGCTGGGCAAGCAGCGCAGGGCAAGCAGGGAGAGCCAGCAGATGGACGATAACACCACCGAGGGCGCCATCACCGAGGGCGTCGGCAAGCTCAAGGACGCCGCCGGCGGCCTGACCGGCGACACCAGCCTGCAGGGCGAGGGCAAGGTCGATCAGCTCACCGGCAAGGTGCAGCGCGAGTTCGGTGATACGCTCGACGACGCGCAGGACCAGCTCGAAGGCATCGTGTCGACGATCCGCGACCGTCCCCTGATCGCCGTCGGCGTCGCCGCCGGTGCCGGCTTCCTGCTCGGGTGGCTGCTGATCCCGTCGCGCAAGTCCTGAGCCACCGGTCCTAGGCCGCTTGCCATGGCGCTTCGGGTGATGTCCATGCCAGCTTGAACGAGGGCGGTGCGATTCGATCCCCCGCGGGTCGCCTTCCGCCGCGCCGTCAGGGTGGAGTGGAGATGCTGGACTACACGCGCGAAGCGCGGCATGGCGGCCGTGTGGCGGGAGTCGACGAGGTCGGGCGAGGTCCGCTGGCGGGGCCGGTGGTGGCCGCCGCGGTGCTGTTCCCCGGCACGGTGCCAGAGTGGCTGGCCGACCTGATCGACGACTCGAAGCGGCTGACGGCCGATTCGCGCGCCACCGCGCTGTCGGCGCTGCGTGCCTGCCCGGGCGTGGAGATCGCCGTCGCCGCCGCATCGGTAGCGGAGATCGCCAGGCTCAACATCCTCGGCGCCAGCCTGCTGGCGATGCGCCGCGCCGTCGATCGTCTGGCCGTGCGCCCGGAACTGGTGCTGGTCGACGGCAACCGGCCGCCGACGCTGTCCTGCCCCGTGCAGTGCGTGGTCGGCGGCGATGGGCTCAGCCTGTCGATTGCCGCCGCCTCGATCGTCGCCAAGGTGATGCGCGACCGCCTGATGTGCCGTCTCGCCGCCCGCCTGCCGCACTATGGCTGGGAGCGCAACGCCGGCTACGCGACGGCGGCGCATCGCGTGGCACTCGGCGCGGTGGGCCCGAGCCGGCATCATCGTGCGGGCTTCGGACTGGTGCGCCGGCTGTCCTCGGCGTCCGCCGCCGCCTGCCTGGAGCAGCCCGCGTGCTGACCGAACGCTGAGAAGTGCGGAGACGGTGGAGCTGCCGCTCGATCAGGTGCTGCTCGGCGACTGCATCGAGCTGATGGGCATGCTGCCGTCCGCCTCGATCGACTGCGTGTTCGCCGATCCGCCCTACAACCTGCAGCTCCGCGGCGAGCTGCGCCGTCCCGACGACAGCCTGGTCGACGGCGTGGACGAGGCCTGGGACCGGTTCGGCGACTTCGACGACTACGACCGCTTCACCCGTGCCTGGCTGACGGAGGTGCGCCGGCTGTTGCGCAAGGACGGCACGCTGTGGGTGATCGGCTCCTACCACAACATCTTCCGCATCGGCACGATCCTGCAGGATCTCGGCTTCTGGATCCTGAACGACGTGATCTGGCGCAAGTCCAACCCGATGCCGAACTTCCGCGGCCGCCGCTTCACCAACGCGCACGAGACCATGATCTGGGCGGCGCGCGGCCGCGACAGCCGCTACCGCTTCAACTACCAGGCGATGAAGGCGCTGAACGACGACGTGCAGATGCGCAGCGACTGGCTGATCCCGCTCTGCACCGGACCGGAGCGTCTGCGCAACAAGCACGGGCTCAAGCTGCATCCCACCCAGAAGCCCGAGGCCCTGCTGCACCGTGTCCTGCTCAGCAGCACCATGCCC
>CAXTOE010000301.1:0-4102 GCA_964245685.1 uncultured Acetobacteraceae bacterium
GGACAGCTCCAGCGACCAGCTCGCCCAAGCGACCAAGATCTTCGGCATCGACCGCCTCGGCACGGAGACCATCCTCAATGCGTTTTATGCTGGCGGCAGCATCTATACCGGCCCGAACGCGTCGCTGGTGCTGCGCACGGCATCGAGCGCCAGCGGCGGGACGGTGAGCACGGACAGCGCCGGCGACGTGGTGCTCTACTCGAGCCAGCCGGGCGGACGGGTGGTCGCCGGCAAGCCGATGGTGCTCGCGAGTGCGACCTACGGCAACCTGCCCCCGACCGGCACGGCCGGAACCGAGATGCTCTGCACCGACTGCCTCAAGCCCGGCGAGGCCGGCGGCGCCGGCACCGGCATGCTGGTGGTCGATGACGGGCACGCGCACTGGATCACCACGGCCGGCGCGGTCGCGACGCACTAGCGGGCCGAGAGCCTTCTCATGAACCGGGGCCTGGGGCCCCGGGTCCCAGCATGAACCGGGGCCTGGACCCCGGCGGGTCAAGGGCGGCGCCCTCGGCTCGCTTCCTCTGCAGCCCGCCAGCTCATCGCCCTCGCGCGGCCCCGCGTTACAATCGGACTTGCCTGCACCGCCGCGACCGCTCGATGATGGCGACCGCGATCGCTCGAGGAACGGGATGCAGCAGCGCAAGGCGATCGAGGGCCTGCCGGCCGACCTGGTCGTGCACGATCCGGTCTCCACACGCGACGGCGGGTTCCACCTGATCCTCGACGGCCACGCGGTGCCGCTGCTGATGATGGGGGAGATCGTCCCGCACTTCCTGCCCGGCTGGCGGGCGTCCCACCTCTACACCGGTTTCGCTCCGCTGTTCCTGCTCGAGCTCGCGCACGAGGATGGGCGATGCGCGACCTGGTTCCTCGACCAGCGGATGCAGCGCCTCGGCGACACGGTGGAGTCGCTGCCCGGCGAGCTGGGCGACCTGCTGCGCCAGAAGGCGGTGCCGGTGCTGGGACGCCTGATGCACGCGATCCTGCACCAGCTGCGGCCGGAGCTCGCGCCGGACTGCCTCGCCTTCCTGAGCGTCAACCCGGCCAGCCGGCGCGCGATCGCGATACACTGCCTGGACCTGCTGGTGCGGCCGCCGCTGCTGCTGCTGGAGACGGAGCTCGCACCCTGCTCGCTGCTGTTCCGCGGCGAGGAGGGCGGCGCGCTGCGCGCGATCAGCCGCGCGCATCTGGCGGCGGGGCTGGCCGAAGACTTCCAGGATCGCCTCACCGCCGCCCTCGGCGACGGCGTGCTGTCATGGCCGAGCCCGGTCGACGGCACCATGCTGCGGGCGCAGGGGTGCCTGTGCTTCGACGATTTCCACTTCGCCGTCCGCTTCGCCGATCGCGCGCATGGCCTGGTGTTCTTCGTCATGGTCGGCGACCACTATTCGCGCGTCGCCGGCGTCTGGTTCCCCTCGCTCGGCCTGCTGGTCAGCCACGATGCACTCGCGCGAGGCGTTGGCGGCCTGATGCTGCGACACCTCCCGCACTGGTTCGTCACCCACGCCTGCCAGTGGGCGGAGCTGCTGGTGCCCTACCTGAGACAGGGTGCGGCGCGCTTCGCCAGCGTGCTGCGCGGTCGTCCGGGCGTGCATATCGGCCACCAGCTGTGGAACGAGCTGAGCGGCATCGACGCGCTGCTGGAGAGCCGGCCGCCGCTGCTGCCGGAGTTCATCGTGCTGAACGCCGCCGACGGCATCGAGCTGTACGGCCCGATCGACACGCTGTTCCCGACACTGCGCGGGCAGGTGAACCGAGCGCTCGCCGACATCCCGGCGATGATCCGCTACGCCTACACCCATCAAGTGGCGGTGCTGCGCTTCACCCGCGCGTACGTCTCCGCCCGCCTGCGCGAGCGCCTGCTCGGGCCGGTGCGGGAGGGCGAGGCCTACCGCGTCGCGCGTCGCCGCATCGCCGCGGCGCGCCGGGAGGCGGGCGCTGCCGTTCCGGTGATCCTGCTCGGGCTGCGGGTGGAGAACCGCACCCTGGTCGAGCTCGCGTCGTGTTTCGGCAACCTGGTCGGGTTCATCGTCGAGCGTCACTCCGGGTCGGTGATCGTCCTCGACGGCCATAACGCGCGCGGCGACGCGGAGGGCGGCAAGGTGATCGAGAGCCACGGCGAGTCGTTCGCGGGCCGCAGGCCGGTGGAGGTCGAGCGCGAGCTGGTCGATCAGCTGCGCCGCCGCTTCGCCGCGAGCCCAGTCCGCCTCGTCGACACCGTCGGACAGCCGATCGAGGTGAGCCTGTCATGGGCCGATCAGTGCGACTGCTTCGTCTCGATCTGGGGCGCCAGCCTCGCGAAGTATCGCTGGGCGTGCAACCGGACCGGCTTCGTCGTGACCAGCCGCAGCAACCTGATGCGCCGCGCCGACCTGCACATCTACGACTCGCAGCACTTCATGGAGGTGCCGACTCCACTGCGCTTCATCGAGCCAGACCTGGTCGAGGATCAGCCCGAGGCGCCGCTGCTGGTGAACGTGGCCCCCGGGCAGGCATCGTTCTTCAACTTCCGGCTGGACGAGCAGCGCCTGTTCCCGCAGGTGGGCGAGATGATCGAGCAGAGCCTAGCGATGCGGGGAGCCGGCTGAAGCCCCGGTCAGCTCCTCATCCCCGGCATGCGTCGGCGGGACCGTATGCGCGCCAGCAGCGCCGAGGCGAAGCGGGTGGTCGCGGAGATGCCGATGCCGCCGGGCGTGGGAACCGACCGGTGATCCGGATGCGGCTTGAACACGGTGCCGCGATAGGCGGGCGTGTTGCTGGCGATTGAGCGCGCGTCGCGCTCATCCCAGGCATGCACTCCCGAACGGTGTTGAGGCGTCGACATCTTCAGACCCTTCCGGTGCATCACCATGCACCCCTGAAGCATATAGGAGGGAAAATGTTGCAACACAGCATTTTCTGCCGTCGACCATGACTCATAACATTATTGTAACTTCCGTGCCGCACCGGACGGCGGGCCTGCTGTCGCCGCAGCGGGAGCCGGCGGCGCCATGACACGACGGAGCACGGGCAGACCGAGACGTGCGAGCGCGCCCGGCCTGCCGGTCCGGACCGATGCCTTCGACGTGCGGAAGAGCGGGCTGCGGCGCCTCGACTGGCGCGATCCCTACCACCTGGCCCTCTCGCAGAGCTGGAAGCGCTTCTTCGCCGCGATGCTGGGGCTGGAGCTGGCGCTCAACAGCGTCTTCGCCTGCCTCTACCTGCTGCAGCACGGCGCCATCGCCAATGCCCGTCCGGGCTGCTTCACCGATGCCTTCTTCTTCAGCCTGGAGACGCTGGCGACGGTCGGCTACGGGGTGATGGCGCCGGCGACGCTGTACGGCCACATCGTCTCGGCCTTCGAGATCATGACCGGCGTCGCCTTCACCGCCGTGCTGACCGGCCTGGTGTTCGGACGCTTCTCGCGCCCTCGGGCCAAGATCCTGTACGCGGACCACGCCGTGATCGGCCTGCACGACGGCGCCCCGGCGCTGATGATCCGGATCGCCAACGGCCGGCTTACCCTGCTCGCGGACGCGGAGGCGCGGGTCTCGGCGCTGCTGATGGAGGTCACCGCCGAGGGACAACGTTTCCGGCGTCCCTACGACCTCGTGCTGCGGCGCTCGACCTTCCCGATGTTCGCCCTGACCTGGACGCTGGTGCACGTGATCGACGAGAGCAGCCCGCTGTTCGGCTGGCAGCCGCAGCGTCTGGCCGCGGAGGACGTGAGGTTATTCGTCACCCTGAGGGCGCGGGATGTTGCCCTGGCCGCCGATGTGCATGATATCCACTCCTACGGCCACGGCGCGATCCTGTTCGGCATGCGATACCAGGATGCGGTGTCGTGGGACGAGCAGGGGCGGACGGTCGCCGACCTCGACAAGCTGAGCCTGGTCGTCCCGGACCATGTCGAAGCGTGAGGACCGGAACCGATTTGGAGGACAGGGCAGATGCGGATCGGCGTTCAATCGCTTCGCGGGATCGCGCTCGGAGCGGCAGCGGGCCTGCTGTGCATGCAGCTCGCCGCCTGCTCGGACTATAGCGGCCCGGTGACCAACGCCGCGCCGCCGGCCGGATCCGAAGGGCCGCCCCTGCTGACCGGCGGATACTCGCCCTAACC
>CAXTOE010000302.1:0-4099 GCA_964245685.1 uncultured Acetobacteraceae bacterium
GGAACTCCATGAACAGCGGCCGCATCATCGGCAGGCCGGTGCGCGCCGCCTCCTCGGCCAGGGTGTAGATGTAGGGCATCAGCCGGTAGCGCTCCTCGATCGCGCGCCTGCGGATCGCGGTGTGCACCGGCCCGTCCACCCAGGGCTCCTGGTCGCGGGTGCCCTTGTCGCTGTGGTTGCGGCTGATCGGGTTGAACATGCCGAGCTGCAGCCAGCGCGTCAGCAGGTCGGGAGGCGGCGAGCCGGCGAAGCCGCCGAGGTCGCAACCGGCGAAGGCGAAGCCGCCGAGCCCGAGGCCGAGCAGCATCGGCGTGCTCATGCGCAGGTGGTTCCAGCTCGACGAGTTGTCGCCGGTCCAGGTGACGCAGCTGCGTTGGCCGCCGGCATAGGCCGCGCGCGACATCACGTAGGGACGCCGGTCCGGGCGCGCCGCCAGCATGCCCTCGAAGGTGGCGCGCGCGTTCTGCATGCCGAACACGTTGTGGATCTCGGCGTGGCTGGCCTGGCGAGCCGCGAAGCCGGGCTCCTCGATGCGGTGCACCACGTCGAGCGGCATGGTGCGGCTGGCGACCCCGAACACCGAGGGCTCGTTCATGTCGTTCCAGATGCCGGCCACGGGTTCGGCGAGCATCCCGCGCAGCAGCGTCCCCCACCACGCGCGGGTGGCCGCGCGGGTGAAGTCGGGGAACGCGCAGGGTCCCGGCCATACCCTGCCGAGATAGGTGTCCCCCGCGGCGTCGCGCACGAAATGATCGCCCTCCGTGCCGCTCGCGCAGGGTGGGTAGTCCCCGCCAGGCAGCCAGGGCACGTGCAGGTCAGCGATCACGACGCAGCGCAGGCCCTGCCGCTCGAGCTGCCGCAGGGTCTGCGGGAAGTCCGGGAAGGCCGCGCGATCGATCGTGAACGGCCGGTTGCGGTCGAGCGCGTCGATGTCGAGCCACAGCACGTCGCACGGGATCCGCTCTGCTCGCAGCCGGTCGGCGACGGCGTGCAGCTCGGCCGCCGAGCCGTAGCTGTAGCGCGACTGCTGGAAGCCGAACGACCAGAGCGGCGGCAGCGGCGGGGTGCCGGTCAGCCAGGCATAGGCCCGCTGCACCGCCTTCGGCGTCGGCCCGGTCATCACGTAGTAGTCGATCGGGCCGCCCTCGGCGCCGAAGGAGAGGCGGTCCGGATGCAGCACGCCGAACTCGAAGCTGGTGCGGAAGCTGTTGTCGAGGAACACGCCGTGGGCGCGCCCGCGCTCGAAGCCGATGAAGAACGGGATGCTCTTGTAGAGCGCGTCGCTGCTCTCCTGGTAGCGATAGGCGTCGGTGTTCCACAGCACGAAGCTGCGGCCGCGGCGGTCTAGTCCGCCCGCCTTCTCCCCCAGCCCGAAGACGTGCATCTCCGCCGGCAGTGTCTTGACCAAGCGGAAGCGGGATCCGCCGGCCGGCCCGTCGGCGGTGAACGCCGCCGCCGCCGCGTCGGCGCAGACCATGCGGCCGGACAGGTCGCTGATCGTGAGCGCACCGGTGCGACGGTCGATCAGGGCGCGCGCCGCGTCGGTCTCGAAGCCGTCCGCCTGCGGGCGCACCGCGACGTGCGACGCGCGCGCCTCCGGTAGCACCGCCCAGGAGGCATCCTCCGGCAGGCTGCCCTGGCGTCCGATGCGCACCCGCAGCACGTCGTGCCGCAGTGCCGCGACGCGCATGACGACCGTGCCGCGACGCAGCTCGAAGCCGTCCTCGCGCTGCTTGAGCAGGCTCTCGGGCCGGCTCACGCGCGCTCGGCCAGCCAGGCCTCGACGAGGCTGCGCGCGATCGCGGTGGTGCCGGGCAGCTCGATGTCGAGCGGGCTCCGCCCCGCGGCACACGCGCGCAGCTCGTCGGCGGTCAGCCAGTGCGCCTCGACGATCTCGTTCGGGTCGAGCGTCAGCGCGCTGTCGACGGTCTCGGCGAGGAAGCCCAGCATCAGCGAGTTCGGGTACGGCCAGCTCTGGCTCGAGTGGTAGCGGATCCGCCCGACCCGGATGGCGGTCTCCTCGAACACCTCGCGCGCCACCGCCTCCTCGGCACTCTCGCCGGGCTCGACGAAGCCGGCGAGGGCGGAGAACAGGCGGGTGCCGGGAAAGCGCGTGCCGCGCGCCAGCAGCGCCCGGTCCTCGCGATGCACCAGCATGATCACCACCGGGTCGGTGCGCGGGAAATGCTCGAGGCCGCAGCCCGGGCAGCCGAGCCGGGCACCGCCCTGTTCCGGCACCGTCGGGTTGCCGCAGCGGCCGCAGAACAGGTGGCGGCGACGCCAGTGCAGCATCCCCCGGGCGTGGGCGAGGATCGACGCCTCCGCACCGGGCAGCAGCGGCGCCAGCGGCCGCAGCGGCTCGAAGCGTCCGAAGCGCGACGGGATCAGGCCGGTCGGATCGTCGAGCAGCGCCAGGTCGACCGCGAACACCGCGCGCTCGCCGAGCAGGCCGAGCAGCACGGAGGGATGGCGCGCCAGAGGCTCGAGCTCGACCGCGAGGGCCGCACGGCTGGGCATGCCGATCCGCAGCGCGTCGCCATCCCCGGCCGATCCCGTCACCAGGTGCTGGTCGCGCCAGACCGGGATGAACAGGCTCTCCGGGTCGGCCAGCAGCCGACGCATGTCGTCCGGATCGTCCCGACGCAGCGAGATGCGGTCCAGCGGACTGCCCGAGTAGAAGTTGGCGTGCATCGCGCTGGCTCTCGCATCTGCGTGGGGCGAGCCCTCTTGTGACCCAACCCGGTTCGCATGTTAAGGTGCCAGCGGGGGGTCGGCGACGGACGGGCGCCTTGCCAATCCGGTCAGGTCCGGAAGGAAGCAGCCGCAGCGAGTTTACGCTCGGGTCGTCGTTCGGCCTCCCACCACATCGGACCGGCCCCGGTGCCTTCCTCGTGCTCCAGCCCATCCCGAACCAGACGAGCACACCCACGAGAGTCCCCCGCCGCCGTGAGTACCGATCCGATGTCCGACGGCCTGCCGGAACCGGAACCGGGCGGTCCCGGCCTGTTCGGCGACGCCGCCCCCGCTACCGCCGCCGCGCCCTACCGCGTGCTGGCGCGCGCCTATCGGCCGGTCCGGTTCGAGCAGCTGATCGGACAGGACGCCACCGTGCGTATCCTGCGCCGCGCCTTCTCGCTGGGCCGCGTCGCGCATGGCTTCATGCTGACCGGGGTGCGCGGCACCGGCAAGACCACGACCGCGCGCATCATCGCCCGCGCGCTGAACTGCATCGGTCCGGACGGGCGCGGCGGCCCCACCGCGGATCCGTGCGGCCTGTGCCCGAACTGCACCGCGATCCTCGCCGACCGGCATCCCGACGTGCTGGAGATGGACGCCGCCTCGCGCACCGGCGTCGACGACGTGCGCGAGATCATCGAGGCCACCCGGTTCCGCCCGATGCAGGCGCGGATGAAGGTGTTCATCATCGACGAGGTCCACATGCTCTCGCGCAACGCGTTCAACGCGCTGCTCAAGACCCTGGAGGAGCCGCCGGCGCAGGTGACCTTCATCTTCGCCACCACCGAGCTGCGCCGCGTGCCGGTGACGGTGCTGTCGCGCTGCCAGCGCTTCGACCTGCGTCGCGTGTCCCAGGCCGAGCTCGCCGCGCACTTCGCCGCCATCGCCGAGCGCGAGGGCGTCTCGATCAGCCCCGACGCGCTCGCGATCATCGCCCGTGCCGCCGACGGCTCGGTGCGCGACGGGCTGTCGCTGCTGGACCAGGCGATCTCGCTCGCGCCGGAGCCGGGCGGAGAGGGGAGCGGGCTCGTGGACGCCGCCATGGTGGCCGACATGCTCGGCCTCGCCGATCGCGGCCTGGTGTTCGACCTGCTCGAGGCGGTGATGCAGGGCCGCGCCGACCTGGCGCTGGGCATCACCGCGGGGGCCTACGCGCGTGGCGCCGACCTCGGCCAGATGCTGGCCGACATGCTCGACCTGATCCACACCGTCTCGCGGCTGAAGGCGATCCCGGCACTGCGCGAAGGCAACGAGCTTCCCGAGGCCGAGCGCGTGCGCGGCGCCGCCCTGGCCGATCGGCTCAGCGTGCCGGTGCTGGGCCGGGCCTGGCAGATGCTGCTCAAGGGCGTGGGCGAGGTGGAGA